>JBJTRR010000698.1:0-9522 GCA_046076185.1 bacterium
TGGCTCGAGAATATTCGACTCAAAAGACCTAAGGCGAGACAATGAATACTTTAACATTTTTTAATGGGTGTTGAAATTGATTTTTACATGCTTTTCAGTGTCAGATTGTCATTTTAATTGAGGCACTTTGATCAGTGGCAATTGGCCCAGAAGCCAGTCAGGGCTGATGCGATCAACCGGCTTGAAAAGCCGTGAGGCCAGCTTCGCCGAGCCAACCACGCACTCCTTTTCCAGTACATAATATTTGTTGTAATGGTCGATCTGGCGATTGATTGTGTCAGATTCGAGCCGATTGACCCACTTTTCCCAGCGATTGTTGAATCGCTCAAGACTGGTAACCAGATTCCGCGATGCGGCCTGTACCGCCCTGGTTTTCAGGCTCGGCCTGCCATTCCAGGTGGGAGCAGGTGCTTCGGAAATCGGCCAGAGATATTCAATGGGTTCGACAAACGCGATTTGCCAGTCGTGCGGGCCAGTGGTCACCGCTACCCACATCCTGAGCCGACAGTGAACCATTTCCAGAAGTTCCAGTCGCTGCCGCCGGCTGATCTCCAGAGTCCGGGCCACGGCCCAGTCGATATCTCGCCCGCGACGGGCAAAAGCCGGGGAATCAAAAAGCCCCATCAGCTCCTTGATCTCGGCCTCGGTCGAGCGCACGGAAGTCAGGCTGTCGTCGGATGAGTCGTCGCTCATGCTTTTTGATATTATTGCCCGCGAGGCGGCGCCTTCGGATCTGTCACCGGGCGCACCAACGACCGTCGATAATGCCATTTCAGTCGCTGCACGCCAAAGGCCGAAACACGTTCCTTCCATTTTTTGGCCGCATTTTCCAGCTCAGTGGCCGGGGCTTTCCCGGTCATTCCGGCGGCAACAGCCGCTTCAAGATCAGCCAGAAAACTGCTGGAACCAGGGATTCGCAGGCCAACGACCGGATTTTCGCCAGTGATCTGCGCCAGGATCGATTCGCCCCAGGCACCACTTTCGACCTTGGGTGCAATGCGCGGATCAACAAAGCCAGCCGCCAGCATGGCGTCTCGGGTGGGGCACATGGCCATGCGTCGGTCAGCCGCCCACGATGTTGCAGTGGAATCGCTGGAAAAATAAACCAGAAGATCTTTCGCAGCCGCCTGTATTTCAGGTGTTCGCCCCCTGGCCAGCACAGCCAGATAGCCGCCACCCGCAGGCAGATAGGCCGATGGCTGAATGGCCTGCATTTTGTCGTAGGCCTTACGATCAGGCTCGTACACCCTGAAACTGCCCGGCAATGGCAGCACACCAATTTTGCTATTTTCGTCGGGCCTGGCCCAAAGCGAAGCGTTTTCGGCGTAGTCTATTAAAAAGGCGGCTTGCCCTTCACGAAATGCATTTCTGGCCTGGGTTGGCGAGAGATTCCCGGCAGGTTTCAGCGAGGCTAAAGCCGAGAGGGTATCGGCGAAGGGGGTGCCGGCTATGCGGGGCTCCATTGTCTCGGCGCTGAAGAGAAACGAAAAGTGGTCACGATGTTTGCCAACAGCCGTTGCCCTGGCCAGGAAAATATCCACTAGAAGATGGTCGCCTGGTTCAGATGAAGAAGGTAAAGCCAGAACGCCAGGCAATGTTTGTTTGAGCAAAGTGATGAGTTTGTCAAATTCATCCCAGGTTTTGGGCGGAAAGGAGAGCCCCGCTTTTTTGATGGTTTCCTGCATGGCAGGTGCGTTCACAACATCATAACGATAAGCCAGAACAAGCATGCGTGTGCCAAGGGGCACGCCATAACGATCAGGGCCATATCGGGAAATGATTGATTCAAAAACCGGAGGGCGTTTGGCCCAATCTGCGTTCAGGTCGCCCAAAGGTTCGATGGCTTCGGTGTCAATCAACTCACCCAGCTTCTGGCCCCGGATCAGCCAGACATCGACCGCCGGATCAAGCCCGCCCGCAGCAACGGCAGCCGGCTTGGCCACTATTTCGACTTCACCCTGCCGTGAGGCCTGCCATTCGCCAACGAGGTCGGCAGCGACTTCGGCCAGGGCCGGATCTTCAAGTGCAGAGACTTTCAGTTTGACACCCTGAAATGTGGGGTTGGGTGGAGCCAGAGGTGCAGCGGCCGGGTCGGGAATGGTGGGCGAAGTGGTATCGCCACAACCGCCAAGCGTGAACAGAGTGCCGAAAAGGAGAATGACTTTGGGAAGATTTCGCATGAGTGATCTGGCCAGAATCGGCTTGGCAACGGTTCAGCCTGAAGTGAGGCTGTGAAAACTTGCATATTCCTGATTATTAATCTAACCACTGGTTGCGGTAGTCGTCAAAAAGCGGGGTGATGATTCGCTCAGGAATTTGCGATAAGCTGATTGGGGTCAAGCCCACCAGATGAAAGCCCGGAAGAGGAAAAGCCATGCATATCATCGCGACATTAATCATTTCGTTTCTGGCCGCTGGTCAGCCCCCTGCCAAAGCAGCCGAATTTCCGGGGAAAGTCGGCCAGTGGCGTGGCTTTGTGCGACATGATTTTACCGTAGCGGGTGTTCCGGCAATTGTTGTCGAACCAAAAGCGGCGGCGGCAGGGCGACCCTGGATCTGGCGGACCGAATTTTTTGATCATCGGCCTGAAATTGACCTGGCTCTGGTCGAGAAAGGTTTTCATCTGGTGCATCTTCAGGTAGGCAATACGTTTGGATGCCCTTCGGCCATGGAGAAATTTGAGGTTTTTTACCAGGAACTGACCAACAAATATGGCCTCTCTAAAAAATGCGTACTTGAAGGCTTAAGCCGAGGCGGTTTATACGCTTATAATTATGCAGCCAAAAACCCCGGCGGTGTTGCTGCGATATTGGGCGATAACCCGGTCTGCGACTTCAAAAGCTGGCCAGGTGGCAAGGGCAAAGGGCCCGGCAGCAAGAATGACTGGGCCAAATTGCAGAAAGATTATGGATTTAAAAACGAGCAGGAGGCGATGGACTGGAAGTTCAATCCGGTGGATAACCTTGGGCCGCTGGCCAAGGCCGGGATACCGCTTTTGCACCTTTGTGGCGATGCAGATGAGGTGGTGCCTTACCCAGAAAACACAGTAAGGCTGTTTGAAAATTACCGGCGGCTTGGGGGCAAGACGGATTTGATACTGAAGCCAGGTTTCAAGCATCACCCTCACGGCCTTGACGACCCAAAACCGGCGGTTGAATGGATACTTAGGCAGGTGGGAAAGCCTTAATTATCTGGCTTGTCGTGATTTTTTGAGGCTGAGGCAAGATATTGGCGAGCCTGGCGGGCAATGCGCCGATAATCTCGCCAGGCAATCGCGATCATCGGGCCGAATATGACTGTGATGGCGATTATGCCAATATCAGGGCGGCCAAAAACCGTAAACAGCGAGAAAATGATCAGGGCCATAACCGACGGAACGACTGTCAGCAGAATGGTGAGCTGATAGAGTCTGTCAAGCTGTTCCTGAACCTCAAGAGTGTAAGGGCTGAGACGGGCCAGCCGGATACGCCATGCAGGCCAGCTATCAGGTGACGATTGAGTCTCAGAGCTATTTTTGCCGGTGGATGGTTGGGTCATGAATCGCGCCGGAAATTGTTTTGCAAATCGGCCTTTGGGATGATCGACAAGGCTACATTAAGATAATATAGATAGCCAATGGCCGGGTGTCATCTGAATTTGAGTAAACCAGGTTCGAATGAATGATCATAAGTCTGGCAAAATCATCGATCTGGAATCATTCGTCTTTGATAAAAGCATTCAGCAGAGATCCGAAAAGATGTTGCAGGCCAGAGTTGCCTTTTTCTCGGGTGGTTTCAAGCTTGATGTCATCGCCATGAAAAGCAGAAAACCAACCCAGGCCATAAACACGGCTGAGACCAGGTAAAGCCAATTTTTAGATTTTTTTTCAATCATGGGTAATTGGTTTCCGGTTTTTTCAGGACTTCTGCCGACGCGCCACCGGTTCATCATCTGATTCGATGATATTCAGAGAGAACTGGTCTTCAAGTGATTCCCGGAGGTCAAAAACATCATCAAAATCTTCGCGATTATCAGAAGGCGATTTTTGCATGTGCCCCTGGGCAATCATGTTATAAACCAGTTCGCCAATATCTCCCGTGGTTTTAATCCCCCAACTGCTTAAAACCCGGTAAGCCAGAAAACCATATTCCACAGCGGCATATTCAGCAAGGGCATGGCAGAGTTGCTGGCCTGTCACATGGGTTGGTTCAGACTTCCTGCCTTCATCGTTGATGTGCACTGCCTTCTCGCCATGATGCTTGATCGTCGCATACCTGAGAGCCTGCATCAGAAATTGATAGGCTTGAACAGAGTAACGAGGGTCAACATAGAGCAGGTGAATCTTTTCGTCATCCATGGTGGGGCTTCCTATCAGGGCATTACAGGAACCAGCAGGCAAATTCCGGCTCATTGCAAGAATTCCTCTACGAATATTTTAAACCGGCAAGCAGTAAAACGTGTACTGCTTTGGAAAAATCATGAAAATTTGATGCCAAAACGGGTCATGCCTGATTCATAAATCAGCATATGGCTGATTTGCCGACAAAAAGGGCCTGTTGAAATGCAGGATTTTATTCGACCGTTATGCCCGAAATAAGGGCGGCATAACGCAGGCTGTCGGCAAATTCCTGGGCACTGTGGGCTCGATCCTCAGGCGCCTTGGAGAGCGACTTAAGACAGACACGCTCAAGAGCGGGCGGGATCAAACGGTCGATCGAAGTTGGCGATGGTGGCGGTTTATCGACAATTAATTTGAGCAATTCGATGGTGTTTTCATGAGTAAACGGTAAAGTTCCGGTAAGTAGCTCAAAGAAAATAACGCCAAGAGAGTAAATATCCATACCCGGCCCGAACTGGTCGCGTCTTCCCAGTGCCTGCTCGGGTGACATGTAGCTGGGCGTGCCCACGACCGAGCCATTTTCGCGGTCCATGTCCTCAAGCGTGGCTGCGATGCCAAAATCACTGATGACCAACTGCCCGGTTTTCTTGATCAAAATATTGGCAGGCTTGATATCCCGATGAACGAAGCCTTCATCATGTGCCACTTGAAGAATCTCGGCCAATTCAATGCACATTCGCACGGATTCAGCGAAAGTCGGCTTACGCTGACGCAAAAGCTGGGCAAGATCTTCTCCTTCGACCAACTCACAGGCGATAAACGCCAGGCTATCATCAATTCCGACATCAAAAATCGTGACAATTCCGGGATGGTTCAGCTTTGCCGCTTTTCGGGCTTCTTCCAGAAAACGATACTGCTCTACATATTTTTGCTGAGGATTGAGCCGGTTCATGCGCTCCGGTCGGGTGATTTTGATGGCAATTCGCCGCTGAAGCTCGGGGTCGTAGCCCCGCCAAACCTGACCATGGCCACCCTGGGCCAGAAACGACTCAAGATAATAACGGCCAATCAGGAGCCGGGGGTTTTCAAGAACGCGTTTGCGATTCGCATCAGTAATCAGGCCAAGCCCTTCAGCAGCAAGAATATCAACGTCGGTGTAGCCACTTGCGATGGTCGGCGGCACGTCCTGAAGTGTATTCGCCTGATTCGAGTCTGAACCGGCTTCCGGCACGTTCATTTGAAACATGATATTTGTCATCGACTTCAGCGATTCGATCTGATCGCGAACCCGGTCGATGATGTCCATATCGTTTAAACAGAGATCTTCAGCCGCGAGAATATTCCCTTTTTCGCACTCGGCTTCCCAGTGGTCCATTAATTTACGAACACGCGCCGTTGACTGGACAGTGGAGTGAACACCTTTTGGCTCGGAAGTGGATTTTGAATTTTCATCTGACATGGCAACACAAATCCTCGCCACCCAATTCGATAGCACAGCCGAAGGATAAACTCCAGCAATTTCAACTCTTCAATTATGACATATTTCAGCCAAATTCGTCATGCTCTGGTCAATTTTTGTGAATTCCAAAGCAATTGTCTGCAAATTAACTAGAATATCCTGACCAGCTTGACAGCTTTACGCGTATTCAGGGAACAGGCGGATGCAGCAGCCTCAGTCAGTATTTATCACAGGCGGTTCTGAGGGTCTTGGCCTGGAATCAGCGAAACAACTTGCCCAGGCAGGTTGGCGGATTGGGATTTTTGCACGCGACCTTGTAAAACTAAGATTGGCCAGAGAAGAGCTGATTTTCGATCACCCTGAAGTTGATATTTCGATTTTCAGCGGAGACGTAAGAAATTACGAAGAGCTTTCAAAGGCGATCGATACCTTTGCAAGTGCCAATCAATTTCAAAATATTCAGGCTGTGATTCATGCCGCCGGACGGCTGCATGCGATCGGCCCGATACACCTGACTGACATTGCCGAAGCCCAGGCCGACATGGCAACCAGCCTTGGCGGGGCGATGAACCTGTTTCATGCCTCGGCAAAATGGCTGGAAAAAAGCCCCATCGGTGGTGCAGCGATTGCATTTGTCGGGCCGGGTTTTCATGAAGGGCTCGGCTTCGGCTCAGCCTATGCTGCTGCCCAGGCCGGCCTGGTGAGACTGATCGAAAACCTGGCACTGGAACGCAAATGGCCTGACAGGGCTGGTGGTTCCCCGGAAGGCGAGATTGGCTATTACGCCCTTTATTCAGCCGTGACATCGACGGGTGTCATGAATTACATTCTGGGAAATGACGAAGGCCGCAAGTGGCTGCACCGCTTCACTGAAATGTTTGCTGAAGGCAAGGAAGTCGAGCCGCATGTGCCTGCCGCCACGGCCGCCTGGCTTGCTACCCGACGACCGAAGGAAATTTCGGGGCGAGTTGTTTCAGGCATGCTCGACCCCGATCTTACCGAACTTCGACTGACAATCCTTTCGACTGGTGATAAGGGGCGATTGCGAGTCGTTTACTGATACCATGAAAATACAGTGAAGTGTCATATTACATACGACGGAGCAAAATGCAATGACGTCAATCCCTATGATCATATCCGTTTGCTTCATTTTTACATTGCTCGCCACACTTATTATTGTGTCACGAATTCAAAATAATTTCAGAAAATCTTTGCCGGAACTTTCGGGAAAAATAACCACGACTGCATTATCAACTGGCCACAAAATTACGATTGAGACTGATGGCCAGGGCGTGCCACGTATAACCGGCAAATGCCCTGAGGATGTTGCCTTTGGGCTAGGTTTTGTTCATGGCCGAGACCGTTTTTTTCAGATGGATCTTGCCCGTCGCTTTGCGGCTGGTGAACTGGCCGAACTGCTTGGTGGTGGAACTTCGATTCTTGAAAGCGACAGAAGTGTGCGGCGGCATCGATTTCGAAGGCTTTGCCAGAGTGTGATCAGCGAGCTGAATGAAACCGATTCAAAAGTATTGGAAAGTTATACCGCCGGCGTTAATCATGGTCTGACAACGTTAAAATCCATGCCATGGGAATACTCTCTGCTGAAATCATCGCCCAGGCCGTGGCTGGCTGAAGATTCCATGCTCGTAAGCCATTCGATTTATCTTTTTCTGGAAGGGGGCGACCTGGCATTCCATCAGGCCAATGCCATTATCCATGAAGTTTTGCCGCCCGAACTCGCTGCATTTCTGACTCCGACAGGCGGCCCCTGGGACGCTCCAGTCGAGGGTGAGGCAATGACGATGCCGCCCATTCCATCGGCAGAAGCCGTTAATCTCAGACAATTTCCGCCCGACTATGCCTCAGAAAGCACAGAGAACTGGGCCAGACTTGAAACCAAGGCCCTGGGCTCAAACGCCTGGGCTGTTTCTGGCCCCAGGGCACACGGCGGAAAACCTGGCCCGGCCCTGCTTGCCGACGACATGCATCTGGGCTTTGGTCTGCCGCCTACATGGTATAAAGTTACTCTTATTACTCTTGGCTGTTTGTCGAATGAAAAATCAGAAGTGCATGGCGTCTCTTTGCCTGGCGGACCGGCCGTAGTGGCAGGCTCAAATCGACATATTGCATGGGGTCTGACAAGTGCCCAGGGCGACTGGGGCGATTTGTTAACCCTTGAACTTGACCCAGTTAACCCTCGCCGATACAAAACGCCAGAAGGCTGGCAAGAATTTGAAACAATAACGGAAAACATCAAAATAAAAGACCGGCCCAGTGAATCGGTTTCGATTGACTGGACAATATGGGGCCCGGTGGTTGATGAAGATCTCTCGGGTCGCCGCCGTGTCTGGCGTTGGGTGGCACAGGAACGAGAAGGCAGCAATTTAAATATTGCGAAAATCGCGAAATGTCATTCCGTAAACGAAGCCCTGGCGACTGCACCAACGTGTGGCTTGCCTCATGTGAACTTTCTGGTCGCTGATGCCGCAGGCCAGATTGGCTGGACGATCATGGGAAGGATACCCCGACGTAATGGTGAAGGGCTGATCGACGAACGACTCCCGATGCCTGCTGCAGCAACAGAGAGCCATTGGAACGGGTATTTAAACCCTGAGGAATATCCGACAATATTAAATCCTGAAGAAGGGCTGATCTGGTCGGCAAATCATCGCATGGTCTCGGGCGAGAAACTCAGGAAAATTGGCCGGGGGCGATATGATCGGGGCGTGCGTGCCAGCCGGATCAGAAACCTGCTGCATGAAGAGAAAAAATTCAATGAATTTTCGATGCTGGCGATCCAGATGGATCATGAAGCATTGCTACTTCAAAAATGGCGAGATTTAATGCTTTCAGAATTAACTGAAAATGCAATTGCATTTCATAAAAGCTGGAAAGTCCATGGCTTATTAAGCAGATGGAATGGTAAGGCAGATGCAGAATCGACAGCGTACCCGTTTCTCAATGAATGTCGCCTGCAAATCACTCTCGAGATTATGAAACCTCTAGTCGAACCGATTCGGCTGGCAGAAAAACATCGAAAAAAACCGCAATTCCATTTAAAATCAATCAGTCTTGAAAATACAGTCTGGGCCCTGCTTCAGGCCAGACCAATTCATTTGCTTTCGCCCAAATACAATTCATGGTCCGATTTAATACTGGACTGTATCGACCAGACTATTGAGAACGCCAGCGACAACGGCTGGCCGGCGTGGGGAGAAGTGAACCGGATTCGAATTTCGCATCCGTTTGCAAATAAAATGAAATGGCTCAGGCCATGGCTTTCATCACATGAAATGAAAGCCTCAGGCTCGCTTACGGACATGCCGGGCATTGCCTCAGCGGCGTTCGGTGCAAGCCAGCGGATGGTGGTTTTTCCGGGCCGTGAAAAAACAGGAATCATGCAACTGCCTGGCGGGCAAAGCGGTCATCCTGCATCGCCATTTTATTTAAATTTGCTTGAGGACTGGGTTGGATCCAGGCCTACGCCACTAAAGGCTGGCCCGGCTGAATTTAAATTCATCATTGAAGGTATTGGCTGATGACTGAAATTCAATGGATCCGGACTGAATTTCAGATCCCGAACTTTCGACCAAGGCCGAACTGGTCGCCATTTGCCGGAAAACCACCTTCTGTATCAACATGAATTTCAACGATTTTTTCACTCATCAGAATGCCACCTTTTTCGTCGGCAAGCTGGGTGAGGAGTTTCTTTGATTTCACATCGAAAACATCGCCGGTGGATGGA
>JBJTRR010000699.1:0-1318 GCA_046076185.1 bacterium
ATCTCGGCCCGGTTTGATCTTGTGTAATGCACCAGCGGCGGGCCATCGCAGTCAACCGCATAAAGCTCAAACGGCTCATCAAGCCGCGAGCCACGCCGCCGCCGCGACTGAATATCCACAATCGCGGCAGCCATGTTATCCACAGGCCCTTCCGACTTGTCCTTCATAATCGCCACCCTGCCCAGATAGGGGTTCTCGGGGTCGGCTGTCCGAAGGGCCGCAAATGCTCCGTAACGAATGACGGGGTCAGCACTTCCCATCAAATTTCTCAGGGCAACCATGGCGCCCGGCTGGTCGGCTGCCGCCAGTGCCGCCAGGGCAAATGCCCTGAATTCAGGCGTTTTCATTGCCGTTTCGCGCAGCACTTCAATGCCTGTGTCCTTCTGCAGATAGGCCAGGGCCTCGGCGGCGAAGAATCGACACTGCGGGTCTTTGTGCTTCAAGGTCTTTTCCAGTGCCTCAACCCCACCCTGGCCAAGGCCTTCCAGCTTCAGGGCGGCAATGCCTGCCGTTTTGGGGTTATCAAGTTCGGCAACGCATTTCTCAATGCGGTTCTGGCGCAGTTCCGGCCGATCGATCAGCGGCAGCAGTTTGATCACCTGGAAGAATCTCGCCTGGTTCTGGTGATAAACCGTGGGCACCTTCAGCTCAAGATATTCATCTGTTTTGGCAGTGGCCACGCCGCGCGACTCGGGCCCGATGCGAACGGCGAACCGGCGATTGATCACTTCCTGCAGAATCGCAGCTGAGCGGATGCTCTGGTGCTTTTCCAGCAGGGCCAGCCGATAAGGTACTTCTTTTTTGACATGGCAACCGCCCGGCACCCGGCCTGCCCTGGTGTTTTCAGGGTTTTTGGCATCGCCCGTAATCACCGGCCCAAAAGCCGATGCCACCGAAAAACCTTCTTTAATATCTTTGTCAGTCAGCAGCACCTCCCGAAGCTGGGTGCGCATCAGATATCCGCCCTCAAGGCTGGTTGTGCCGCTGTTTTGTGTCAGTTCAATGCTCACATCCAGCGGGTCGGTGGGGGCAATTCCCGGCGGAATCGTCGCCTTTACCAGCACAAGCGAGGTGTTGGGCGATGCCAGAATTTTGTTCGGTGCGTCAACACCGGCCTTGCGCATCTGCTCAAGCAGGTCCTCGCGGAAGACGCCCGGCTCGGGGTCAGACCCTGTTCCATTCAGGCCGACAACCAGGCCAACACCCTCAACGGTTTTGTTGCGCTGGGCAATCACAACGGCCCAGTCGCCCACCATTTCATTGAACTGGGGCGGTGCCGAAGCAAGTTTTGGGCTGGTTTTGGCCTTGTCGGCCCCGG
>JBJTRR010000700.1:0-1224 GCA_046076185.1 bacterium
CTCAACGAACGACAATTAAACAGCATTGTTCAGCATGTGCCAACAAATTCAGGTGTTTTAATGTTATTCCGATTTAACAACAGACAGGAATCATTATTTGAGAAATACTGAAAACGTGAAATTTTGCTTTTGTCTTGATGCCGAAAAGCAATCGCCCGAACTTCTACATTCGACAGTTAGTAATATTCGATTTCATCTTATGACAGCAGGATAGAATCTTTGTTAGCCCTGATTATCGAGAAGGGTAACTCATTCATCAAAAAGATTGTCAACAGAGACTTTTTTAACTTCTCCATCATGACTTTTTCCGTAAAAGTGTGCTGCCAGACTGGCAACTGCCAGCAAAGAATACGTTCCCGCCAGGCAGATGATTAAATTTTGAGTAAAATTCGGAACGGGCTTGTTCTTTTCAATAAGCAGCATCCAGGCTGTCAGTGGCAGGACCGAAAGGCCTGTGAAACAAAAACCGATAGTCCGGTACAGTGAATGACCTGGTATATCCTTGCGGTCGTATAACAATTTCAGTTTGGAATAACAGGTTGTAAAACCAATCCAGAGTGCCAGAATTGATAAAAGGCCAAGGTAAAGCGAATCGCCATCGGATGCCTTCTGAATCATGATCGCAAAGCCACGACCTCTTCCTGCATGAACAGTTTTCACAGCAACTTCTCCTTCATTGAAACCTACCCATTTATATAACGCAAATTAATCGATATTATTGCAACCTGAAAGACTTTTTTGGCGAATTTTCATCAATTTTATTCAGCGTTCCTTCGAAAACTTCAATCTGGCCGCCGCGTTTGATTCTAACCTGCCACTTTGTGCGTCGTACGCGTCCACCAAAACCACCGTAATAATGCACCCACCAGGTGTATTCGCCGCGAGGGCCAAAGCCAGCTTTCCAATAGACATTTTCGGGCCCAAGGCCGTCCACATCATCCACATCAAGTTCGCCACCTCGCTTGCCCTGGCGATGTTCCCAATAAATTTCTGCTCCACCTGGCTCGATCACGTGAAGATCAAGATCAGCATCTGAGTCCCAAATCAGTGTAAATTGCGGATCGCCGATTTTCACCGATACTCCCTGGACTTTCTCGGAAACACCCTCAAACTGACTTACGCCAAAGCCCTCAAGCCCTACCTTCTTTCGTTCTTCCGAAGGTGGCCTTATGGTTTTTTGAAGATCTTCAATTTGTATCCGCGGCAAGTCTGGAGTCAGGGTAG
>JBJTRR010000701.1:0-1302 GCA_046076185.1 bacterium
CTTGCAGTTCGTGGTCATCGATCCGGTTAAATGCCTTAATCCGAGCGATCTGGGCCAGGCTTGGCAGTCTCTTGCCACTGGACCAGAGGCTCACGACCGAACGATTAAACGGCGGATTGGGGGCAATGTCTGGCCAGTCGAGGCTGTGCCTCTTGAGATAATCCCGCAGAGGCTGCAGCCGGAAACGAAACAATTGGACGCGAAACATTTCGCGAATCTGGTCGTGTTCATATTCGCCCAGCGGCCAATCAGGCATTTCCGGGTCCTGAGTTCACAAAGTGCGATCGTTATCTTGGCTTTTCTGACGATCGTAATAACGCTTCACGAAGGAATCAAGGTTTTTCTCCCCTGGCGGTTCCATTTTCTCATCCGGCTTCAGGCGTTTTTCAATCCGGGCCAGCATCGCTTCCATCTCGGCAATGCCCTCTTCCAGCGGTTTCTGAAAATCCTTGCCTGAATTCGGTGCCTGATGTTTCTGATCCCATTTGGCTTTTTCCAGCTTCTTCAGCTGCTCCGCCATCGGCTGAGACCGGAAATATACCTGATATTGGTGCTTGATCAGGCACCGCAGCTCAATATACCGCTGAATTCGGCTCTCGGACCCCTTGGCAAGATCGTCTTCCACCAGAACCTTTTTTTCGTCAGGCAGCTCAGGCGGTCGGCCAAAAAGCCGGCCCTTAAAACAGGCTTCGGCATCGCCCCAGGTGAGATTTTTCGTCATAAAACTCCTTCAAACTAATGCAATTTTCATATTATCAGAAAATTGCATTTTGCTCCAGCAATGAAATTTCACCGTAAAAAAACACAATTCTGACAAGCATCTGATATGACTGACGTTCGGATTGTTGCGCGATAAAGCCACCTCTTTTGATAACGCGAGTAAATTCAAAAGCTGGGCCAGTTGGCCCAGGTCAAATTCCGATTCACCATCAGCGTAAGGGGGCTAAGATGACCCGAGAAGTCGTTGAAATTGATGTCGAAAAGCTGATTCCTGACCCTTCTCAGCCGAGAAAGACATTCGTCCGTGAAGAGATTGAGCGGTTGGCGGTCTCCATTCGCTCGCGAGGCATTCTGCAACCTCTGCGAGTGCTTTTTGACCCGGCCCGTGACCACTGGCGGATCATCTGCGGCGAATCGCGATGGCATGCCGCCAGGCAGGCGGGGCTGGCCACGGTGCCGTGTCTGATTGTTGAGGACATGCCGGCAGAAGAAGAGATTCTGGCTGATCAACTTATTGAAAACTGCCTTCGGCGCGACCTTAAACCGATCGAAGTCGCCCGGGGCCTGGCGAAGCTCAAGGCC
>JBJTRR010000702.1:0-5188 GCA_046076185.1 bacterium
GTTAGTCTGGCCGGCGGCTCCAGCACACTGACAATTTCCTGCGGAACGATCAGCGGTTCTGCTTCTGGTGTCAGCGTCACGGCAGGCAATGCCAATATTTCTGGTGGCCGAATCAGTTCGCCACAAACAGGTGTCAGCTTCAGTTCCACTGGAACGCTGAGTGTGCTTGCCGGTTCGACATCCAATGTCACCGGCACAAATGGAAGTGGTTTCCTTCTGACAGGTGGTACTTCTAACATTTCCGGCGGTACGGTCAGTGGCTCGGCGGTTGGTATCAATTTCAATAACACCACGGCCGGTGGTTCGGTTGCGGGCGTCACCTTCACGGGTGGTCAGTCAGATCTGCAGCTTAACCAGACCAACGGGGCGATCACTCTTGGTGCCAATAACTCGTTCAGTGGTTCAGAATCGACACCAGGCAACGCCATCGGCTATATCCTCAACAAGACGACCCAGAATTTCACGCTTGATCCCACCACGTCCTTCAATAGTGTTCAGCTTTCAAGCCTGGCTGTACCAGCCAATCTTTCGACCCTCTATTCGATTCAGGACAAGATTGTTGACGGGCTTGATAGTTCGGGCTATGGCTTGGTACGTATCAAGGCGAACACGCTCTTGACGACCCCCAACAGCTATTACACTGCTGCTAGTGTCACCGAACCATCCATTCAGCGAGCTGTTGATCTTTCGTCCTCGGGAGATTCACTCTGGGTCAAAGCAGGTGACTACCCTGGCGGTATAAATACCACCAGCAAGACAATCACTCTGGGTACAGGAGATGGCACAACGGTCGGCCCGGTCAATGTCACCACGGGTAACATGACCCTGTCGAGCACAACGAGCCTCTCGGTTCGCCTGATGGGTAACACCACCGGGAATTACACCCAGATCAACATGCAGTCGGCGTCGGCTTCGGCGAACTTTGCCAATGCGACTATCATCTACTCCAACGTGAGTGGCTTTACGCCAACGGTTGGTGATAACTTCAAGGTGATCAATCAGGTACCATCCAGCACCAATGCGACCACAAGCCGTTTCCAGGCCAATGTGGTCGGAACCGGTGTGACGACCCTTCAGGAACAGGGTCGATACCAACTGGCCTCTGGTCAATATTTCGCCACGCTTTATCAGGGCATCACTGGCACGGACCGGAATGACTTCGTATTGGTCAGTGTGCCCCAGTATGTCACCAACGTGGTTGTTTACAAGGACTGGTCAAACCTCTACTTTGGAGACCCGGTCAACTATGTTGATCCATCAGGTGCCACCCAGCAGCTGACTTACGGAGTTTCGGCGGCTGGCAGTATCGCCAATGGTCTCAACCAGCTCCAGGTTCAGGCGAATGGCAGTGGTTCGATCTCAATTGCCAATGCCACCTATTCTGAAGTGTTCGGCGGATACACAGGCAACGGTTCGCTGACTTACAACGTGATCGGAGCCTGTTCTTCGACCAACACGGCTCTGGGTAATGTCAATGGCAACATCACGGTTGACAGCATCAACCTGAGCTCCAGCTCGACTCTGAACATGCGGGTCAACGCCGGTAGCGGTTTCACGACATTTGACCAGATCAATACCAATGGCTCGATCGCGCTAAATGATGCCTATGGCAATTTCACCTTCAATGGCAACTTCAGTAATCCTGGCCTATCCACCGGTAGTTTCCTGCCGCTGATCAATAATACCAACACCACGAGTACTATTTCTGGTCGCTTCCGATTTGCCAATGGAACCACCATTATTAATGGAACGTTCTTCCCGGTCTCCGGCCAGACAGATAAGGGTTTCTATTCCACTTATACCCTTGGTACGGCTGTACCTTACAATGATTTTGCGTTGATTTACAACTACAAACTCGGCAGTGTGCCAAATGTGGCTGTGAATCAGACATGGTCAACCAGCAACCTCGACTTTGGTGCGTTTGTGACGATGGGTAACACCACATACACCATTGGTATTGATGCCTTTGGTGAGATGAGAGATTACACACCATCCGGTGGTGTCAATCTCGTGGGTGGTGTGGCTGCGGTTTCACCAACGGGTAACATCCAGATTGCAGCTGGCACTTACAATTCCACATTCACGGTGGACAAGGGCTTCTCACTGACGGGCCCGACAACGGGCAATGCCCTTTTCCCTGCTTCGACCGGACAAACGGCTCTTTACGGCAACTCAACGAGAGCCGCGAATATCACGGCTGGCAGTTGGACGAACAATCTGCTCTTCGGCAACCTGCTGGTTGGCAATGGCACGATTTTTGACAATGCCGCCAGGCTGATTGATAACAATGGTTCGCTCTTCTTCCAGTCGGGTGTGACATTCAGCAATGTCAGCCTGAGCACTGGCAAGTCGATCCTGATCAGCAGCAATGTTACAGGCAGCCCGGCCACTCTGCTATCTAGCACGGGCGGCACGGTGGTTACCGTTTCGGGTACGAACGTGAACGCCACGCTGTCAGATATCGTGCTTGGCGGCACTGGCCGGGGCGTGAACATGACGAACACCGGTTCGGTGACATTCAATAACGTGACCGGCGTCGGCAGCCTCAGCTCCATCGGCACGATTAACGGGCCTACGACACTCACGCTGAACTACCCGCTTTCCACAGCCAACAACACGCTGACGGTTCGCGGCGGTTCGCTGAACTTCACGCCACTGGGCACTTCGAATCTTTCTCTGAGTGGCCAGACGGGCATGACATTCAATGCCAACATTGGCACCTCGGCCGGTTCAGCCGGGAATAACACGATTGTTCTGGCCGCCAACAGCACCTTCGCTGGTGGTGTGATTGCCACTGGCAGCGGTGTCGATGCCTTTACCATCTCGGCTCCTCAGCCGATGACGATTAAGGGTGGTGGTGGCAACGATACACTTTCGATCGCCGCTGCCAATGCGTACCTTTCAAGTTACGATGGTGAAGCCGGTGTGAATACTTTCCGCTCAGGCCCCAACAGTCTGAACTATATAGATCTTGGGGCTTCGGGCACAGGTGGTGCCTACCTGAGCCGGGGCAACACCACGACCCGTTCGGCCTTTGCCAATGTGGCTAAGGTTTATGGTAATGGCTTTACCGATATCTTCAGCGTGACAGACAACAATGCGGCCTTCGCACTTGTCAACGGTGGTAACGGTAACGACCAGCTCAACTTCAATGGTACCAGCGGTGCCAATACGACGTTTGATGTGACCCGCCAGCTTCAGGCGACCATCACCGGGGCAAGTGCCGGCTCGGTCAGCTACTACAACTTTGCCAACACCACGGCGACGGTCAGCATGATCGAAAGCTTCGTGTCGGTTGAGAATGTCAAGGGCGGGTCGGGCGACGACACGATCGTCATGGCCTATGGTGGTTCGCTCTCGGGGTCGCTGAACGGTGGGGCTGGTAATAACACCATCGATTACTCGGCCTTCCTGGCACCGACATCATCCTCCATTACCCCAGGTGTGCGGGTTGACCTGACATCAGGTTCAGCCACAGCCATCGGTGGCAGTGCCGCTTACCGCGTTACGAATTTCCGCGATATCTATGGCACGGTGGGCTTTGACATTCTCAATGGCGATGCCGGAAACAACATCATTGATGGTGGTGACGGGGCCGACTCGATCACCGGTCAGGCCGGCAACGACATTCTGATTGGTGGTCTTGGTGCAGATACGGTTCGAGGCGGGACTGGCGATAACATCGATATCGGTGGCTATGTCAACTTCGAGGGTGGTGGCAACCTGACTGCTTACGGTATTCCTGCCGCCTACAAACCATTTGTGCTTCGCAGCATGATGAACTCCTGGTCAACCGGCAACAACACGGCGACTGTTTTTGACAACAACGCCAATGCTCTGTCGCTGACAGGAGTGAATGTTCAGGTTCCAGGCAACACCACTTCCTATACAGGTATCAAGCTCATCGCAGCCACGAGCCTGACGGATCCGGTGAGGGGTACTGTCTTCGACGATGGTCAGGTTGATACGCTCGACATGCAGAGTTCGTCGTTCAACTGGATCTTCGTGCCACAGTTCCCTGCCGACAACATCATCAATGGCACTCCAAGAAAGGTCACCTACGTCTATAAGCTGATCCCATAAGGCTCAGTTTCGGCCAGATCTGGCAATGCGTGATGTTGATTTTCGTCATCAAACGTAACGGCCTGATCTGGCTTTTGGCAACGCAGGCTTGAATTGGCCCCGGTTCGGGTTATGATGAGTTACTCGAACTGACTCTTTTTCTCACAGAAAAATCAGCATCAGGATACGTCGGATACCACCCAAGTTCATACCATTGAAGCATTTGATGAATGATCACCGGCTCTACTGAGCTTACTGTGATTGTTTCTAACATGTACTTACATCAAGGTTCGATAGAAGTGATGATTTTGAATCGGGAATTCAGTAACGAAGTTGAAAGTTCATTCGATACTGATTTCCAACGAGATCATAACTTAGCCAGATAGAGCCCAACCGGCTCAGTTCCCATTCACGCAGCAGATCACGAACGAGACATCGCATCCCGTAGTCAGACTGAGGAGTTCCCCGAGATGGCCCCTTTCAGCGTACTCAGCAAGATTTTTGGACTGGTCAAGAGCAATAACGGCGCCCTCTCCTCAAAGCGTCAGCGTCGTCTGGCTGAAGTGGCCGAGCGAGTCCGGGCGAAATTCCTTCGCCAGTCGCTGGAAGACCTGGAGCAGCGTTGGCTGCCGGTTGTTACATGTAACTACAATCCAGTCTCCGGAGGTTTAACAATTTTTGCCTCTGGAAATAATGATGAAGTTTTCCTGACAGCGACTAATACCGGCAATGTGATTTTATCTTCGCCGACTGCATCAGGTTTCAGTTCGCCTTACACTTTCACCAGTGCTAATGCTTTGACGGATATTTCCGTAACCGGTCCTGGATCGGGATTCACTTCGTTTCTCACGGTTAATGGAACCGGCAGCCTTCAGAACCCTGCTGGTGGTAATCTTACGTCATTTACAGCTGGTCAATTTTCGGCCATTACACTCAGCACTGACCTCACCGGCGCTGTGTCTGGCACTGGCAGTATTACGAACGTCCGCGTGTTTCCCGGCGCCAGCCTGCAGGACGGTCTCAGCCTGAGCCCCACCACGGTAACGACCTTTGCCAATGGTGCCACTCCTTACACAACATCTGAATCAGTTACTCTTTCATGCACATCCACCACACTGCAGGTGAC
>JBJTRR010000703.1:0-1733 GCA_046076185.1 bacterium
GATTTCAGAGCCCGAGCCAACCGGGGCGTCGGTCAGTGTGGTGACTGTGTAGTCAAAGGGAATAACGTCAAAATTGGTGATTGTCAGCGTACTTATGCCCGGGGTGGTGATGTTGAAGGCATATCGGCCTGCCTTGTTCAAAACCAGATTCGAGAAAGTTGCAACCCCGCCCACCAGGTTTACAGTCGTCGAGCTGCCCGGCGCGAAAACACCGGGGCCGCTGACTGGTGTGATCGTGACCTGAGCGCTGCTGTTGGTACAGGCATTGCCAAAGCGGTCACGCAGCTCAAGGGTTATTGGCGAAAGAACCTGACCCGGGCGGCCAGAGACAATTGTCGAAGTCATCGCCATGGCCGATGGAGCGGCAGGATTGACCGTAAAGCTGTTCGAGCTGCGTGTGGCAAAGCCTGAACCAGCTGCGTTAATCGTGTAGGTGCCCGCCGTGTTGATTGTCAGGCCGGTGAAGGTAGCCACACCAGCCACACCACTGACAGTCGTTGTTCCACTGGCGATAGAACCTGGCCCACTGGCCGTAGCCGTGACCGTGCCGGTGTAATTCGTACGGTTGTCGTAATTGTCAACAACTTCCAGGCTGAAATTCGGGATTGAATCGCCCGCCGTGGTGGTGACCGGCTGAACCAGATAGTTCATGCGGGCCGGTGCGCCCTGAAGCACCGCGAACTCGGCCGAAGTGATGGATGTGAGGCCAGGCGACTGGAATGTTAGGGTGTAATTGCCTGACTTGTTCAGATAAAGCTGGTCGAATGTGGCCACACCGCCGGTGGTCTGCACAGTAGCCACGCTTTGTGTGGCAAAACCGGCCGGGCCCGTGGGCGTGACTGTCACGCTGGCATTGCCGGTCGGGTTATCGTAAATATCAACAATGCCGACGCTGACTGACGGTGTAATCGCTTCACCAGCGGTGAGCTTGGTGGGCCCCTGCAGAATCGACAGATGATCGGCCGCCAGCGGCGAAATGGTGAACGTGCTGGTCAGGCCGGGCTGGTTGCCCAGGGCTGATGCAGTGATGGTGTAGGTGCCGGCTTTCGTAATCCGCAGATTATTGAACGTGGCCACGCCATTGACGGCAAAGACACTGGTCACACTGTTAGTCGTAAAATCGCCGGGGCCATTGGTTGTCAGAGTGACTTTTGTCGAACTATCGGTCACATTGCCGTCTTCGTCAGAAATGCGGAAGATAATGGGCGACATCAATGTGCCGGCCGGCGTGTTCTTGGCATCCTTTGTGGAATCAACCAGAAGCTGGTTGCCCTGGGCCCTGACAGGACTGGTGCCCGAACTGGCCAGGGCCAGTTCGATGCCGCTGACCATCGCCATTGACTGCACCGAGACGAAATCAATCTTGATCTTGCCACTGGAATCGGCATTGAAGAAGAACGTCTTGCCCATGGCAATATTCTTGCTGCCGGCGGCTGAGAAGACGTCGTAGCTCTCCATCACCTTGGTGTCATTAATGGCGACATCAAAAAGCCGCTGGCCGGGGCCACTGAACTTGGATTCGACAAAATTCAGACGAATCTTGTAAAGGGCATTGGCCGTGAGGTTCGGAATTTCATAGGTGAAGTCGCCATAACGCGTTGATTGATAAGTCTGCTGCGGGGCCGAGTTCTTCGCATAAGCTGTATTGACTGTCAAAATTGACGTATCAACCACGCTGGCCGTTTTTCCGGGCGTGTCGGTGAAATACCAGTCGCTGATGAAGTCGCTTGTCG
>JBJTRR010000704.1:0-9604 GCA_046076185.1 bacterium
GACACCTGTTAGGGGTCGAGCCCCGGTCTGAATAATCGGGGACTTTAATCCTTTTTTGCGATCCATTCTTTTTGATCGGCACAACCTGCCTGATCGTTAAGACTAACAACATAACTCTAATCGCTGCAAAAGTTCTCTGGGCTTTAATTGCTCTCTTCTGCCGATAGAAGATTGCCGATCGTTTCAATTCAGGAGATTCTGAAGCGATCCACCCCGGCAGGAGGAGGGGCCAGCGTGATTGAAATGCAATTTTCTACCCATCGATTTTATTCACATATCACCAGATTTGCTGTCTTTGCATTTCTGCTGGCCATGGTTTTGCCAGCCAGATCACAGGATAACGCGCCTGACACGCTGGGCATCCTTGGTGTTGAAGTGCCGGCGACAACACCAGTCGAAAATGCAATCGAAGCACCGACAACGGTTTTAAATACTCCTCTGGCGAGCGTGCCTGATGATATGGTTTTGCGTTCGCCGCTGGATGTTGCCATTGAATCGATTTTTGGCGAAGCCAGTGCCGATAACTGGCGGCCACTTTCATTTGGTACGTTTCTGACGGAAGGTTGGAACGAGCCATTTGTATTTACGCCGCGATCGACATCGGGGGCACCAAGGCAGGGCTGGATCAATTCATTTGACGGTGTCATGTATCGTCTCTGGTTTAATGCATTCGGATATCATCAGAATGTCGCGAAGAATGGCAATTCCTTCTATTCAGACTGGTCTGTTTTCATTCCCCTGAATCGCCGGCTTGACATTCGTCTGGATGTGCCCTATGTCAATTCCAATAAAGGTGGCCCCCAGAACAAATATATCACACAATTCGGTGATTTAAATTTAACCGCCCGGTTTTTATTGGCAGAGGACCGCGAAACTTCACTCATTGCTGTTGTTTCCACTTCCATGCCGACCGGAAATGTACAAACCGGCGGCGGCAGCACTCAACTTGGATATGGATTGCAATTCTGGCACGCCATGCGTGATCGCTGGGTTGTTCGTGGTGGAGCCAACGTGGTTGTGCCCGTCGGCAGCTATCCGACAGGCCTGCGAACCAATGGGAATATCAATATGGCGATCGGCAAGTATATCACCGAACCCGGCACGCCCATTTTCGGCGACCTGGTTTTATATACGGCCGCGAATTTAATCACATCGCTTGATAATAATGGCCCCAATAATACATTTTTCTGCCTGACACCCGGTTATCGTGCTGAAATTACCGATAACTGGTATCATCTTGCCGGTGTTGAAATTCCCATGGTCGGCGGGCCATCCTACTATACTTACGGATTGCAATTCTGGATTCTCAAAGTCTTTTAATTCCAATGTCATCTGATTGCAATTCCAATTTGATCGAGCTGACGGATATTCTCGACCCCCGGCTCGATATCTTTCGCTCAATGAAGCAGACGAACAGCACCCGCGACCTGCCCTTTTTCGTGGTCGAAGGGTCGTTGCTGGTGGAGCGGTTATTGCAATCGCGATTTGAAACCGCATGCATATTGACTCACCGTGAAAAACTCGAGTCAAACCCATTCCCAATCTCAGCCGAATTGCCGCGATACCTTGTGCCACGGCAGTTCATGACCGATCTTGTCGGCTTTTCATTTCATCAAGGCATTTTAGCCTGTGGCATCCGCAAGCCATGGCCTGCTCTGGCTGAATTATTAAATACAACTCAAATGAAAACGGTCGTGATCTGTCCGGCTATCGATAACCCGGAAAATCTGGGTTCCATCGCCCGCACGGCCGAGGCTCTCGGCGTCGGTTCAATTATTGTGGGAAATGAAAGCCCTGACCCACTCTCTCGCCGGCTCACTCGCGTTTCAATGGGCGCCACTTTGAAATTACCCATCATCAAATTCAATGATGTTCATGAAGCACTTGATGAATTGCAATCAGTCGGATTTCAATTCGCAGCAACATTGCCCGGGCTTGACTGCACGGAGCTTGATGAATTCAAACGGCCTGATAAATGCGGGTTATTACTTGGGCGAGAGCGTGAAGGCCTGGCGGAAGAATTTATCCGCCGGGCTCATCACCGCGTCACCATTTCCATGATCCCGGGGGCCGATTCACTGAATGTTTCGGTCGCAGCCGGGATTTTTCTCTACCATTTAAGTCGGCCAGAACGGGGCTGATTTCATTTCGCCCGTTTCAGTTCAAATGCAATGGCGCTGAAATCTTCCTTGGATTTAAACTCAGTTGGCCGCTGCGATGTGCCAAAGCAAATCGTCAACTTGTCGTCGCCATCAAATTTATAAATGCCGGGGCCTTCAAAATTCTTGGCATTTGGCGAATCATCAACCACTTTAAATTCAATGGTTTTTTCAGGCTTCGCCGCCGGGTCAAGTTTCACAACAATTTTGTATTCACGCCCTGCACCTTTGACTTCAAGCTTATCTCCGTCAAATGTCCAGGTTGATTCACCCGCTGCCGGGTCAGCTGCAACCCACTTGCCCTTGAATTTCTTTAATTCCTCAGCCTCTTCAGCCGCCTGCAATTTAAGCCCGGGTAGAAATGCAAATACACCACCCAGCCGAACCATTGCACGTCGAGTCAATTTCATTTTTATCTCCCGATTCCATACGAACCACTGGAATTCACAAAACATATGTGAACACTCTATTATTGATTTATTCCGGCGTCAAGACTCAAAAGGCCCACGATAATACTTGACCAGAACCACCTTTATCTGCGATCTTATGACTTCACGTAAAAAAATGCCTCACAATCGGCTTTGTGTCAAACCACGGGCCTCAATTTCAGGAGAATTCAGCCAAATGCTTCGCCGCACCATCATTGCCACGGGTCTGTTCGCTGCTGTTTCAGCATTAATTCCAGCCAGTTTCGCTGCTGACGACGCACCTGTCGGCCACATGGTTTTCTTCACACTGAAAGACCGCACACCTGCCAATCGCGATGCACTGGTGGCCGGCTGCAAGAAATATCTTGGTGGCCACGAAGGCACTCTTTATTTTTCAGTCGGCACGCGAGGCACTGAATTTAATCGCGACGTTAATGCAACCGACTGGGATGTTGCCCTGCATCTGGTTTTCAAAAACAAGGCTGCTCATGACAAATATCAGGATGCACCCCGTCACCTGAAATTCATTGATGAAAACAAAGTCCTATGGGGCAAAGTCGCTGTTTTTGACAGCTATCTGGCTCCCGATTCAAAATAACTGTCGAAGCCCGTGTGATCGGTCTTCACCATTCAACTCACCTGATCACCCGCCCCAAATGGAAATTTATCAGAATTAAAATGCCGGAAGATCATTTCCCGCAGCCTTATGGCCCGTGGGTCATCAATAAGCGTTCAATCATATATCACGACCCATGGCTGAAGGTCACTCGCGACGATGTGACACGGCCCGATGGCACACCCGGCACTTATTGCATTTCACACATGAAGCCTGGTGTCTGTGTGCTGGCCCTTGATTGCCATGGCAATTGTCATCTCACCGAAGAATTTCATTATGCTGTCGGCCGGGTGACCATTGAATGTGTGTCGGGCGGGATTGACGGAAATGAAGACCCGCTGGAGACGGCCCGACGCGAGCTTGCCGAAGAATTGGGACTTGTCGCCGCGAAATGGACAGATCTTGGCATGGTTGACCCATTTACCGCGATTGCATTTTCACCAACACGGCTGTTTCTTGCAGAAGAGCTGAAAGAGACAAACACCAGCCCGGAATTGACAGAAGTCATTCAGCATATTGTCATTCCATTTAAACAGGTTTTGAAAATGGTTTTGGAAAGTGAAATCGCACATGCACCAAGCTGCACTGCAATATTAAAATCATGGCTGATCAAATCAATTGAATTTAAGGATTGAGCAACATTTCGTCGCCGGCATGTTGACTTGAAATAACAACTGTGCGATTTTCGTAACATACTGAAAACAAACTGGCAAATACCATCCAGGAGCTAGCCACCCATGAATCTCAGATTGCAATTGATGGCTGCGATAATGTCGTTGCCATTTCTACTGGTTTCGCCACTGTTGGCCGCCGACAGCCCAAATATCATTGTGATTTTATCGGACGACATGGGCTATAGTGATCTGGGCTGTTATGGGGGTGAAATCAATACACCCGTGCTTGACAGCCTTGCGGCCAATGGCCTGCGATTCACGCAGTTTTACAACACAGCGCGTTGCTGTCCCACGCGTGCCAGCCTGCTGACCGGCCTTTACCCGCATCAGGCCGGTGTAGGCCATATGATGAACAACACAGGCAAGCCAGGATACACCGGTAATTTAAATCAGAAATGTCAGACAATTGCCGAAGTGCTGCGGCCGGCCGGTTATGGAACATATGGAACGGGCAAGTGGCATGTGACGAGCCACACCAACCCCGACGGCACCAAAGACAACTGGCCGCTGGCACGGGGGTTCGACAGATATTATGGCACAATTCACGGTGCGGGCAGTTTTTTTGATCCATCGTCTCTGATAAGAGACAATACCATGATTTCGCCTTTTGCTGATGCAGAATATAAGCCCGAATTGTATTATTACACGGATGCCATCAGCGAAAATGCAAGAAGATATATAGACGAGCATGTAAAGAAAAGCCCTGAAAAGCCATTTTTCCTGTATGTGGCTTATACCGCAGCCCACTGGCCGATGCATGCCCTGCCGGAAGATATTGCAAAATATAAAGGAAAATATAATGAAGGTTATGCGCCGGTGCGACAGGCCCGATTTGAAAAGGCGAAAATGCTGGGTGTGATCAGTGCTGACCAGCAATTGACACCTGGCAATATGGATTGGAATCAAATTGCTAACAAGGCATGGGAAGCGGCTGGGATGGAAGTCTATGCAGCCATGGTTGACAGGATGGATCAGGGGATTGGCCGGATTGTGAATCAATTGAAATTAAATGGCCAGTTTGAAAATACATTAATCTTTTACATGCAGGATAATGGCGGCTGTGCCGAGACACAGGGGCGGAGCGGCAATGCGGCACACCCTGATATTCCCCGGCCTGATAAACCAACATTTCCTGAAATGAAACCAACAGATTTTGCCGAAGGTGGAAGCGTGCCGAAACAGACACGCGACGGGTATCCAGTGCGGATGGGCAAAAATGCAATGCCCGGCACGGCCGACACCTATGTGGCTTATGGGCCTGGCTGGGCCAATGTTTCAAACACACCCTTCCGCGAATTTAAACATTTTGTGCATGAGGGCGGGATCAGCACGCCGCTGGTGGCCCACTGGCCAGCAGGAATCAAGGCGAGAGGCGAGCTGAGACACGAGCCCGGACATTTGATTGACATTGCGGCGACATGCATAGGCGTTTCGGGTGCAAAATATCCGACAGAAGCCAGTGGAAATGCTATCACGCCGCTTCAGGGCAAAAGTCTTGTGCCTGTCTTTGAAAATAAAGAGCTCAACCGCGAAGCGATTTACTGGGAGCACGAAGGCAACAGGGCGGTTCGAGTAGGCGATTTGAAGCTGGTGGCCAAAGGGCCGGGGGGCGACTGGGAACTTTATGATATAGCCAAGGATCGCGGCGAAATGCAGAACCTTGCCGCCACGATGCCCGAAAAAGTGGCGGAATTGAAATTAAAGTGGGAAACATGGGCCCGAAATTCGCAGGTTCTGCCATGGATCTGGGATGTGCCTTATGGCGAGAAAGCAACTGCCAAAACGGCCAGAAAGAAGGCCCAGGCGAAGAAGGCCGCGATTGGTAATGACGCGAATTAATGCAATTTCATTTCGACCTGAAACACCGCCGCCCGGCGAAGCCTTTATCCAGGCCACGTCGGCGGCGGTGCACCCTCAACAGTATCGATGATTTCAATGAAACTCAGGCGGCGTCGAGCAATTTATTAATGTCGTGCCGCCGGCTTTTTTCAGCCGCCATGATTTCTTTCACTTCATGCCGCTGGATTTGGCTGGTTGTTTTCCCGAAGACCAAATCAAATCGTTTGGAATTGCAATCGAGATCTTCATCGGGCCAGAATTGAAATGCCCGGCGAATCAAATTGCCAGGAACATCGGTGATTGTACCTTCGGCAAGCCCCAACTCCAATTCCAGCAGGATGCTGATGTCAACTGGTTCCATTTCAGTTGCATTTTCACGAACGACTTGCGTGGCAGCCGGTGGCTCTGGAAGACTTACGTGGCACGACGTTTCATCGGCCAAGCAGGCTACAGTTTCTTCAGCAGCTCTTACCGGTGCATGGGCCCAGCGTGCTACTTTTTCTTCAGAGGCTCGGACCGGTTCTTTAAGCAGCGCGATGGCAGTGTTTTTTCCTCGCTGGTTGGTGGCGCGCTCGGCAGCCCGGGCGGCTTCGCGACGACGACGCTCCTGGACTTGTGTAAGATGGCGAAGGGCCTGATCGTGCCGCTGCTGAATCGTACGTCTGTCAGCGAATATATTCCGCAGACTCTCGTTATATTCCCGATTGGCGCGATAACCATAAGCAAATCGCCTGCAATCTTCGTCTTGTTTAATATTCATATTTTCATATTCTGATTGATATGATTCAATGACAGGGTAAATTTTTTCTTGCAGAATTTTTGTTGAAACAATCGCAGGTGGCAAATTCAATTGAATGGAGTTAAACCATTCCAGCAAACTGGCGGGCGAAAATGCAACCAGATTACGGCTCCATTCCTCTAAGAGTAGTTCAAGCCCGAAAGGCTCAATGAGCGAAATATATGCAATGCACAAATCCAGAGCGTTTTCAGACATCAACAGTGGATGAATGACGCCACCAAATAGCTTCAGAAATATTTCAAACTGTTTGTAATCAGCTTCAATTCGCCCTTCCTGCAATTGCATTTGGAGTTTTTGCAAATGGGCGAGGAAGAATTCAAGCCCGGCCAGGGTCTGGGCAAGTTTTTTTCCATAACAGATTGGTTCCATCAGCCAGCAAGAACGCAATTCGACAAATTCATCGTGAAGTCGCGAGCGAAAGAGCGTGGCTGCTTCGTCGCCCAGCGAGTCAAGCACAGCCTGCCTTCGCAGGTCGGCATCCTTCAGCTGCATCCTGTAATCTGCAATATCCCTGATCAAAAGCTGCTCGGTCGGGCCCACTGGTTCAAAAAGGGCAATCAATTCATCCAGAAACCATTGACGGGCAGGCATATCAGGTGATAGACCAGCCATTTTCCAGGTCGTTCCGGTTTCCATACCATTCACCTGATGAATGCTGTGCGGAAGGGCCACTTGTGCCCCTGATGATTCGATCAATATCTGTATCGGCAATTACTATTCGCTATATTAAGAAATGCGTCAATAGAATTTAAAAAATTTATTTTCAGCGTGTGCCAAGAGCGGCTGGCAAGGCTTTTTTCCACTCAAAAAGCTTGTCTTTCATTAATTTTTCAAGTGCAAGACCCGAGCCGGCGAGATTCATTTGCTGGGAAGGGTCGGCGAGGAGATCGAAAAGCAGGGTTTCCGAGTTGGCAGGGCTGGCCAGAAGAACATGATTGCCGGAACGAATGGCAAGGGTGGGACTTTTGTCGCGAGTGATGCCGGGATAAGCGTAACTTTTCGGATTCAGGCCGTATTGCCAGAAGAGATCTTTGGTTCGAAGCGGTGCGGATTGCCCCAGAAGAGCGGCCGAAAGATCTTCGCCATCGCAGGCCCGGGCGATGGAGTCGGGCAAGTTGGCCCGGGCGATTTTTGCCAGAGTCGGTAGCATATCAACGGCTGAAAAAACGGTGGACATGTTAACCGAACCGGCCGGGATTACGCCGGGCCATCTGGCTGCCAATGGCATGCGAATGCCGCCTTCAAAAAGGCTGAGTTTGCTGCCGCGGAAGGGTGCAGCACGTTCGCCCTGAAAGGTGGGCAACGGGCCATTATCGCTGGTGAAGATGACCAGTGTTGAATGATCAAGCCGGATATTTTTCAGGCCGTCGAGCAATCGGCCAACCTGCCTGTCGAGTTCACGCATGACACCGGCGAGGTTAGGCCGGGAGTCTTTACGAACGGCATCTTTGGAAGGTACCCAGGGGGTGTGTGGATCGTCGAGCCAGAGATTCACAAAACAGGGAGTATTCCGGTTTCGAGCGAGAAAGTCGAGAGTTTTATCGACAAAGAAAGCTGAGCGTTGCCAGCGGCTGACTTTATCAGAATCGGCCCAGATCCAGTTGGTTGATGTGATATCAGGGTGCGGCTCGGGGCTTTCCCACGTACCGGCATGCTCGTCGTAACCGTAGGCAGCAAATTTTGGTGCGTTTAAAACGTCGCGACCACCGCCCAGATGCCATTTGCCAAAGTGGGCCGTGCGATAACCATTTTGCTTGAGGATGCGCGGCAATGAAGGAGCGGCATGATCAAGAAAATCAGCCTGGCCACAGGCCCTGTTGCCGGCCCTCGTCTGAAGGTAGCTGTGAATGTTCCATCGGGCCGGAAACTGGCCGGTGATCAGGCCACAGCGCGAGGGCGAACAGATTGGGGCTGTTGAATAATATTGTGTAAAAACAACGCCTTCTTTGGCTATTTTGTCAATATTTGGCGTTGAAACAATTTTGCCGCCGCTGAAACCGACATCGCCCGGGCCAAGGTCGTCAGCCCGAATGAAAATGATGTGTGGTGGCTGCGCAGAGTCACCAGCGAGTGTTTCAGCACGCGTTCGGCAAGGATTTGAGATGTAACTGGCAAGAAATATTGCTGCAGTTAATAATGATTTAATTTTAGAAATGCAACCGAGACTTGCATTTAAATAAAGATGGGGCAATCGGATTACATTTGACAAAACGGGTGAGGTTCTGGCGGTTTGCACGGCAGTCATTCACCCCATGTGATGAAAATTGTATTTTGTCAGTTATTGAAAAGGAAATGACAGATGTCGCCATCGTGCATGATATAGGCCTTGCCTTCCACACGCAGCTTGCCGGCGGCACGAATATCCTTTTCGGAATGGTAAGTCTCAAGATCTTCCAGATTATAGACTTCGGCACGGATAAATCCGGCTTCAAAGTCGGTGTGAATCACGCCGGCGGCCTGCGGGGCGGTGGCACCGATGGGAATTGTCCAAGCCCTGATTTCCTTTTCGCCGGCGGTGAAATAGCTTTGCAGGCCCAACACCTTGTAGGATTCGCGAGCCAGGGCCGAAAGGGCGGGCTCAGCCAGGCCAACGGTTTGCAGCATTTCCAGCCGGTCGGGCTCGTCAAGTTCGGCAATTTCCGACTCTAGCTTGGCACAGACGGGGATGACCGAAGCACCGACTTTGGCGGCATAGTCGCGAACGGCCGAGACCAGCTCGCCCTTGCCTTCCAGGTCGTTTTCATCGACATTGGCAACGAAAAGTATCGGCTTGGCGGTCATCAGGCCGAAGCTGGCGATGGAGTTGGCTTCAGGCTCGGCCAGTTTCAGCTTGCGCAGGGGCTCGTCCTGGGCCAGGTGGGCCAGGCACTGCTTAATGGCTTCCACCCGCAGTTTGGCCTCCTTGTCGCCGCCCTTGGCTGAGCGTTCCGCTTTGGGCAGGGCATTTTCAAGGCCCTGAATGTCGGCGAGCATCAGTTCCATTTCAATGGTTTCAATGTCAGAGAGTGGGTCAACCCGGCCCGAGACATGGACGACGTCGGGGTCGTCGAAACATCGCACAACCTGAAGGATGGCATCAACTTCGCGAA
>JBJTRR010000705.1:0-2228 GCA_046076185.1 bacterium
CTGGTTCGGCAACGTTTTAGGGGGCGAAAATTCTTCGACGCCATGCTTGATATGCCGTTCGCTGTTTCGCCGATCATTGCCGGGCTGATGCTGGTGATTCTTTATGGCCCTCGATCAACACTTGGCGGATGGCTCGATTCAATCGGCTTTCCGATTGTCTATCATCTACCGGGCATGATCCTTGCCGGTATGTTTGTGACTCTTCCATTGGTCGTAAGAAGTATTGTGCCAATCCTTGAGGAAGTCGGTTCCGATCAGGAAGAGGTTGCATCGACACTTGGTGCGGGCTCGTGGGCCACATTCAGCCGGATCACTTTCCCAACTATCCGATGGGGCATAGCCTATGGTGCCGCGATGGTTATTGCCCGTTGCCTGGGCGAGTTCGGGGCACTGCTTGTTGTGTCGGGCAACGTGATTGGCCGCACTCAGACAGCAACACTTTATGTCCATGAACAGGTGGAAAGCTTTCAGCCGCATGGCGCATATGCCATGAGTGTGGCCCTTGGCGGCATCTCTTTCGTCATCCTGATTGGGTTCGAAGTGTTGCAGAATCGTATTCGCCAACGCCAATTTGCTGGCGATCAAGATGATGTTGAAGCCGGAACGATCAAACCGACTCGAAGGCATTGACTGAAAAACAAGTCATCTCATTTGATCACATAAACTTTTAAATGGTGCTGAAATGCATATTGTCGTAAGGAACTTAAGCAAGCGTTTTGGCAGCTTTCAGGCTGTTGATGACGTTTCGTTTGCCATTCCCGGCGGCCAGCTAGTCGCTTTACTGGGGCCTTCAGGATCAGGAAAAAGCACGATTCTGCGGGCGATCGCTGGTCTTGAAACGCCCGACTCGGGGACGATCGAGCTTGTGGGTGAAGAAGCCACCAACGTACCCACCCGCGATCGCGGCGTTGGCTTTGTTTTTCAGCATTATGCACTTTTTCGACACATGACCGTGAGGCAGAATATTGCCTTCGGCCTTGAAATTCAGAAACTGCCGAAGGCCGAAATCGCCGGTCGGGTGAACGAACTTCTGGAATTGGTTCAGATGTCGAATTTTGCTGATCGATATCCTATTCAGCTCTCTGGTGGCCAGCGACAACGTGTGGCTCTGGCAAGGGCCTTGGCCCCCAAGCCCCGCGTGTTGATGCTTGACGAACCATTTGGGGCACTTGACGCCCGAGTTCGCGATGAACTCAGAGACTGGTTACGAAGGCTTCACGATGAAAGCCATGTGACTAGCCTTTTTGTGACACATGATCAGCAGGAAGCCTTTGAAGTTTGTGATCAGGTGGTGGTGCTTAACAAAGGACGGGTTGAGCAGATTGGCCCACCACAGGAACTTTACGAGCGGCCAGCCAGCGCGTTTGTGACAGAATTTCTCGGCCAGGTAAATATTCTCAGGGCCGAGACAGTGATGCGAATGGACATAGACGACGAACGACCACTACCCGTGCCACTTCCGGGGACGCCCGGCGGGGCGATTTATGTGCGCCCGCACGACCTTGAAATCTCAGTTGTTCGCGATCATCGCCCCGGTTGGCCGGCTACCATCAGGCGGCTTACACCATTGGGATGGCTTGCCCGCCTGGAATTAACCTTGCCCGACGAGACCGCAGTTCATGTACAGATCACCCACTCGGCATGCCAGGAAATGGGGCTTGCACCAGGCCAGGAAGTCTATGTCAGGCCAAGAGATATCAAAATTTTTGAAGAGCCGGGCTCGCAATCAGCTACAGCTGATTATGTGATTTGACAAATATCCGCCAAATAGGCCAAATGATTAATCCTGCGATTTCGGCATCTTGCGAAGCTGAAATGGGTGTGGCATCAACTCGTTGAAGCGGTATGATCCGGCCTGAGCAACCAGAAAAACCGTATTTTCATTTGAGAATTCGGCCAACAACTGCCGGCAAGCACCACAGGGCATGAGCGATTCCGGTTCAGTCAGAGCCTGTTCAGGGCTAACATCGGCACAGCAGACGGCCACTGCATGAAAGTCTTGATGACCAGCCAAAACGGCTGCGAATGCAGCCGTCCGTTCGGCACAAATCGTGAGTCCATACGACGCATTTTCAACATTCGCGCCGGTAAAGATTTTCCCGCCAGCCAGAATCGCCGCCCCTACATGAAAATTTGAGTAGGGGCAATAGGCCTTGGCGGCAGCCGTCCGAGCTTCGGCTTCGAGTTTCTGACGTAATTCGTCGGTCAGTTCCATCGTTGACATGGCA
>JBJTRR010000706.1:0-2318 GCA_046076185.1 bacterium
CTTCAGCTCGGCGGCCTTGGCACCCAGGGGGATGATTCGGCCATCGCGAATGGCCATTGATGAATTTACTTCAAATGTTGAATTAACGGTGATGATTTTGCCGTTATCAAAAACGATTGTCCCTGAATCTGAGGCAGAGATGGTTTCTGAAAAAATCATTGAGAGAAGTGTGAGTTGGATAAAGAATTGCAGATATGTGCGCATGACGGTGCGATCTCCTGAGTGGGCCAGTGTAATCTTCAATTTTCAGGGTACAGGAGTTGTGTGATTCGTTCCATGTTTTTTTGTCAGGAAAAACGGACAGATTGATTTGGCTACAAATTCATTTGACCTGTTCCAAGTTGATGATTGGTGTTAATGTATGGCCACTGATTGACATGGAAAATCAATCGCAGTTTTGCAGGAGGCGGATATGTCAACTCTTGTCAGGGATGAATCGGTGTCGCAACTAACTTTTCAAGACGGCCCGATCGATGATGTGCTGGTCCGACAACTCAAGAAATTTAGTGATCATCGCGGCTGGCTGATTGAGCTTTTCCGACATGATGAATTGGATGAGCAGTTCTGGCCAGTAATGGCCTATGTTTCCAGCACTTTGCCGGGTGTTTCGCGTGGGCCTCATGAGCATCATGAACAGGCAGATGGCTTTGCTTTTATTGGCCCAGGCGATTTATGTGTTTACATGTGGGATAACAGGCCGGAAAGCCCGACATTTTTACGTCGGATGAAATTTGTGGCGGGTGTTTCAAACCCTGTCGCAGTTTATATCCCGCCAGGTGTGGCACACGCGTATAAATGCGTTTCCGATGAGCCAGGCCTTGTTTTCAATGCGGCTAACAAGCTCTATGCAGGCTGGGGCCGCAAAGAGATCGTCGATGAAATTCGCCATGAACGCGATAATCCGGAACTTTTTCCGCTGGACTGAATCCCGATGGTTCTTAGCCCCGGATTTTTTCCGGGGCCATTCGGTAACTATTCTGTTTTCGCATTTGGTTTTGCAAGTCATTCCATTGTTTTTGTGACTTATGAATCGAGACTCTTGCCAAGCCTGATGCATTTGTTTACATACATGTAATGTACTGATTCGAATCTTCAACAACTTCAGGGAGCCACATAGTCAACATGACAAGCAACCGTCGCCAGTTTCTCGCCACATCCATGGGCCTTGCCACAGCATCTCTCACGGGGCTGGTTCGCACAGCTTTTGCTGCTGAATACACCTTGCCTGCACTGCCCTATGCCTTCACCGCTCTTGAGCCACATATTGATGCCAAGACGATGGAGATTCACCACGACCGGCACCATGCCACTTATGTGAAGAATCTCAATACGGCACTGGCCGATCAAGCCAGCCTGCAGGGCAAGCCTGTTGAGGAACTCCTCAAAAACCTGAAAGACCTGCCTGCTGCCATTCAGATGGCAGTCCGTAATAACGGTGGCGGGCATTATAACCACACCCTGTTCTGGTCGATCATGGGTCCGGGTGGTGGTGGTGAACCGACTGGCAAGCTGGGTGCGGCGATCAAGGAAACCTTCAATGGCTTTGACGCATTCAAGGCACAGCTGAGCGATGCCGCAATCAAGCGATTTGGCTCTGGCTGGGGCTGGCTGGCCGTTGGTAAGGATGGCAAACTGGCGATCAGTTCGAGCCCGAATCAGGATAGCCCGATTATGGAAGGCTCAACGCCAATTCTGGGTGTGGATGTCTGGGAACATGCCTACTATCTGAAGTATCAGAACAAGCGCCTTGACTACGTGGCCGCCTGGTGGAATACCGTAAACTGGGCTGAAGTGGCCAAGCGTTACGAAATGGCAAGAGGCTGATGATTTGATCTGACAAAGCAAAGCACAAAAGGCGAGCCCTATTGCGGCTCGCCTTTTTTATTTGATGGCACACACAGAGATAATCAGACGATCAGTTGACGTCTCAGCCAAATGAGGAAGTCGTTGTTGGAAAGCAGCCCCAAATGGGTGGAAGAACCAGTTGTAGAGGTGAAGGTAATTCCAGAGGGTGGAGTAACGCTGGGCGAGCCCCAGAATTTTAAGGTGATTCGAGGATCGTTTGCGAAGGTACTAAGCAGCGATGCCAGAGGTACCATTCCATCGCCTTCGCTGGCTGTTTGTGCGGGTTGATACCATGTTTGTCCGTCGACTGTTTGTATGGCGGCTGGCTGACCAACTGGCCAGATGGTTCCGCCCTGCCCTGTTTGCTGATTAAGCTGGGTGATTGTTGTCGTGGTTACACCTGCTGATGCGGCCGCCGATGCGACGCGGCTGAGCCACGGGTTATTTCCGGGTTTATTTGCGGAATTAAGATC
>JBJTRR010000707.1:0-16155 GCA_046076185.1 bacterium
AGAAGATCATTAAAACCTACACGAAGCGTACGCTGGCTTCTCTCTCTTCCGGTGACCTTGAAAAGGCCACTGCGGACTTCAAAGCCACTGTTTCGAAAATTGACAAGGCCGGCGTTCGTCGCGTGTTGCACCCCAACACCGCAGCCCGTCGCAAGGCCAAGCTCAATCGTGCCCTGAACGCCGCCCGTGCCAAGGCCTCCTGAGCATCTCGCTTCTTCAAAAATCAATTCAGGCCCTGGCCCAACGGTCGGGGCTTTTTTGTTTAACGATTTAACAGTTAATCTTCTCTGAATCTCGTCGAAATTTCGTAACTACCCGCTGATTCATCGGATAAAATATTAACAATCATCGATTCATGAACATTGATTTTGACAGGGCCGGCTTCCATGTTTAACCCCATCTCCTGGGCTTTGAGACGTCCGGTCACGATCATTACACTTGCCGTTGGCCTGCTGCTTCTGGGCACAGTTGCCGCCCGCCGGATGCGAGTCGATATTTTCCCAAATCTTAATTTGCCAGTGGTTTATGTCTGTCAGCCCTATGGCGGTATGGATCCATCTCAGATGGAAGGCCTGCTCACCAACTATTACGAATATCATTTTCTTTATATCAACGGCATTCATCACGTTGAAAGCCGCAACGTGCAGGGCCTGGCCCTGATGAAACTCTATTTTCACCCTGGCACCGACATGGCTCAGGCCATGGCTGAAACGCTCGGCTATGTCACGCGTGCCAGAGCGTTTATGCCTCCGGGCACCGTTTCGCCTTTCGTCACCCGGTTCGACGCCGGTTCCATCCCGGTCGGCTATCTTGTCCTCTCAAGCGAAACCCGCACCATCAACGAAATTCAGGATATCGCCCTCTTCAAAGTGCGGCCCATGTTCGCCGGTCTGCCTGGTGTTTCGGCCCCGCCACCCTTTGGCGGAAGCCAGCGCACTATCGTCGTTCAGCTCGACCCTGATCGCCTCAAAAGCTATCGCATGGCACCTGATGAAGTCATCAAAGCCCTCAATTCAGGCAACACCATCAGCCCTTCGGGCACAGTCCGATTCGGCAACAGCATGCCCATTGTGCCCGTCAATGCCTTGGCCCGCACTCTCGACGACTTCCGCCAGATTCCCGTTCGCCCCGGCCAGCTTCCCACCATTCATCTGGGCGATGTCGCCAACGTGGCTGATGCTGCCGACGTGCCTGTCGGTTCGGCACTCGTCAATGGCCGAAAAGCCGTTTATCTGCTGGTGACAAAAAGGGCCGACGCCTCAACACTCGACGTCGTCAATAATGTCAAAAACGCCCTGCCCGAAATGCAGGCCGTGCTTCCGCCCGACATCAAAGTTTCGCTTGAATTCGACCAGTCGCCCACCGTCACCAACGCCGTCCGGGCCGTCATCAGTGAGGCCATCCTCGGTGCCCTCCTCGTCGGCCTCATGGTTCTGCTATTCCTGCGAGACTGGCGTGGCATGCTCATCGTCATCATCAATATCCCGCTCGCCCTGGCCGGTGCCATTTTCCTGCTCTGGATCTCAGGTCAGTCATTTAATCTCATGACTCTCGGCGGCCTGGCTCTGGCCATAGGCATCCTCGTTGATGAATCCACAGTCGAGCTGGAAAATATCCACACCCAGCTTCGCCACACCACAAGCGTGCCCGTCGCCGTTCGCCGTGGTAACCGCGAAACCGCCGTACCCCGACTCCTCGCCCTGCTCTGTATGCTCGCCGTTTTCGCGCCCAGCTTCCTCATGACTGGCGCCATCAGGGCCCTTTTCGTGCCCCTCTCCATGTCAGTCGGCTTCGCTATGATCTGTTCATATCTTCTTTCCAGCACACTGGTTCCCGTGCTTGCGGCCTACCTCCTGAAACCCGCTGGCCACTCCCTTGGCCAGGCTGATGTGAACATCATGCCTCGCGCACTTTCCGCCACCTCACGGCCCCGACAACTTCTCTCGTTTGGGCTTCTCCTCACCTATCTGGCCATCACAGCCGCAGGCATCTGGAAGATCGCCCCTCTGGCCGGTTTTGAAGTCTTCCCCCAGGTTGATTCCGGCCGATTTCAGGTTCGTGTCAAAGCCCCGGCTGGCACACGATTTGAAGTCACCGAAAAAATCGTGGTTGATGTTGTCAACTCAGTGAAAAAAATCGTCGGCGACAACGGTGTTGAAGTCAGTGTCGGCTATGTCGGCAACATTGGCTCAAGCTACCCTATCCAGGCCATTTTTCAGTGGACAGGCGGGCCTGAAGAAGCCTTCCTTCGTGTAGCTCTCGATCCAGCGCAATCCAAATTATCTGCCAGTCAAACCAAAGATCTTTTAAGGCAGGAACTTGCGAAGATTCATCCCAATGTCTCTTTTTCATTTGAGCCAGCCGATATCGTCAGTGAAGTCATGTCATTCGGCTCGCCCACTCCTGTTGAAGTCGTGGCCACCGGCAGTGCCTTGCCCGATGTGCGTGCCTATGCCGCCAAACTTCGCGATGAACTTTCCAAAGTAAATTCCATCAGAGACTTGCGCTATGGGCAGACTCTCGACTACCCTGCCCTGCGTGTTGATATCGACCGCCGCCGGGCTGGCCTTTCCGGTCTGTCAGCCGGCGACATTGCCCGATCTCTCGTCACAGCAACATCTTCCAGCCGGTTTATCATGCCCAGCTACTGGCCCGACCCCAAATCCGGCATCGGCTATCAGGTTCAAGTCGAAATCCCTTACGCTTCAATCACTTCCGCCGAAGAACTGGCTAATCTGCCGATTAACGCCGGTGTCGATGCCTCGCCGCTTGTGTTGCGAGACGTCGCCACCGTCACGCCTGATCAGGTCCCCGGCGAATTTGATCGTTACAACATGAAACGCACCGTCAGCCTTACGGCGAATGTTGCGACGAACAATCTTGCGATCGTCAGCCGCGATGTGGCCGCCGCCGTGAAAGCGGCCGGGCAACCGCCCACTGGTGTTACGGTGGCCGTTCGTGGCCAGCTTGCCACGCTTGACGAGCTGAACAAGGCTGGAAGTCTTGCCCTGCTTTCAACTTTCGTTGTGATTTTCTTGTTGCTCACTGCTTATTATCAGTCGTGGGGGCTGGCTCTGGTGGCACTTTCCGGCATCCCGGCTGTGGGGCTTGGCATCGCTTTGGCCCTTGTTTTGACATCAACCACATGGAATTTGCAGTCATATATGGGCGCCATCATGGCCCTGGGCGTTTCGGTGGCCAACGCCATTATTCTTGTCAGTTTTGCTGAATCACAAAGGCTTTCGGGCATGGATGTGGTGACAGCCGCAAACTCTGCTCTCAGTCGTCGCCTCAGGCCAATTCTCATGACGGCTCTGGCCATGATCGCCGGCATGTTGCCCATGGCCCTTGGCCTCTCCGAAGGTGGTCAGCAGCAGGCACCACTGGGCCGGGCCGTAATCGGCGGCCTGATTGGCTCACTTTTGGCTGTTGTGCTTCTGATGCCCAGGGTTTTTGCGATGATCAGGTCGAATGCTTCACACGCCAGCCGGTCGCTCGACCCAACCGATCCAGCCAGCCCTCACTTCGACCCTTCGGTTGACACAACCCAGCAGGAAAGCAGTTCACTGATGAAAAACCCGCTTCTTGCCCTGAAATTGCTCATGGCCTTGATTGTTCCGATCAATCAGGTTCAGGCGCAGGAAGCCGCCGGCAAAGCCGCAGCAGCCCCCAAAGTCAGTTATGTCAAAGCCAAACCTGCACTTATCGAACGCAAAATTGAACAACCGGGGCAGGTTGAACCGGCCCTTTCGGCACAGATTCATTCGCGCGTGCCCGGGTGGGTGAAGGCAGTTCATGTCGATATCGGCGATTCGGTCAAACGCGGGCAACCGCTTGTTGAAATCGACGCACCCGAGCTGGAAGCCGAGCTGGCGACAAGCCGGGCCCAGATCAGTGAAGCTCTTGCCCAGGTTGAGCTTGCAAAAACCCAATACGACGAAGCGGCTGAAACCCTGAAAGCGGATCAGGCCCGCCTTCTTGCTGCCAATGCCGACCTGAAAGGCAAGCAGGCGATTCTGCAGCAGTTCCAGCTTGAGCTTGATCGCATCAAAAAACTGGTCAGTTCAGGGGCCGTCACTCGAAGCAACCTTGAAGAAGCTGAACAGAAGTATCTTTCAGCCAGTGCTGAACTTAACGAATCAGTCGCCATGGAAACCGCCGCCCGGGCCCAGACCGACGCCGTCAGAGCCCAACTGGCACGACGCAAAGCCGATATTGGCGTGGCCCAGGCCCGCGTGGAACTGACCCAGGCCAAAGCCGCTGAAACCAATGCCAGACATCAGTTTATGACAATCAGGGCCCCGTTTGATGGTGTGATCGTCGAACGCAACACCGACCCCGGCCAGCTTGTTGGCCCATCGTCAGCCACGCAACCGCTGCTTTCCCTTCAGAAACTGGATCAACTCACAGTGACAGTCGGCGTGCCCGAGGCAGAAGCTCCGCTGGTCGATGTCGGCGACAGTGTAGAAATCTTCACCAGCCAAAATTCGGCCAAACCTGCCTTTACAGGCAAAATCAGCCGGACCAGCCGGGCCTATCATCCCGCCACTCGCACCCTCAGAACCGAGATCGACATACCCGCCGGTCAGTCGCCGCTCAATTCCGGCCAGTATGTCCTGGTCAGGGTCATCGGGCATAGCGTTCAAGAAGCTGTAACTCTCCCCGCCAATGCCATTTACAAAGTCTCTGGCAATAGTTTTTGCACGGTCATTAAGGGCACAACCGCCAGCCGGGTCAGCGTATCAGCCGGTGTTGGTGATGGCACCCGCGTTGCCATGATTTCAGGCGTAAAGCCGGGTGACATGGTCATCGTGGGCCCTGCTGCGGTGACACTCACCGACGGCCAGACGGTGGACGCAGCCGAACTTGATGAAACCAAAAAATAACCTATCAATTTGAATCACTGCCGACAAGGCAATGACAATGGATTGCTGATTGTTGGGCAATCCATGTTAAATTATGTTTAACCCCAATAATTTATATTCACGATATAACCTGAAGGATCGTCAAATCACAATCATGGATTGATGTGCATGCTTGTCGAATGTCTGCGATCAAAAACGCCAAACTCGCTGGTTTTCTTTCTCTCGCCTTCGGCTGTTTGTCGTCGACTCAGGCGCAGTATCGCCTTCTGCCCCCAGAACTTCAGCCACTGGCTGACAAATCCGCCCAGGCGAAGGCAGAATCACCTCTCTTTGCCGCCCCAATCTTGAATCAGGGCCGGTTTGGAAGCCTGGTGGAAGCCGACCAACCGCCCGCCATACTTGACAGTCAGTGGATCGAACCAATTGACTGGCTCACTGTGCTCCGACTTTCAGGCGAGCAAAATCTCGATATTCGCATCGCCCGCGAGCGAGTCGCCATCGCCCTGGCCGATCTTCAGCAATCGCAAACTCTATTGCTGCCAAGCCTTTATTATGGCCCGAACTGGATCAGGCACGACGGCCAGACCCAGTTGATTGACGGTGTCGTCAAGCCGATCAGCAAAAGCTCTCTCTTCGTTGGCAGCACAGCCTCGGCCGGTTCGGGCATTGGTGGCCCCATTCCCGCCGGCGGCCCGGCACAAGTGGGTGGCCTGACATCGATCATCCGGTTCAGCGACGCGATCTACGAACCAATGGCCAACCGTCAGTTGGTGCAAGCCCGCCAGGCAGGCGTATTTGCAGCCGAACAGAATGCCCTGCTCGGCTCGTCAGAACTTTATCTTGACCTTCAGGCTGCGGCCGGCAAACTGGCTATTGCACGCGAGGCCGCCTCGCTTTCTGCCAATCTGGTCAAAGTAACCCGAGCCTATTTTGAAGCAGGCAAAGGGCTTGAAGCCGATCTCCGCCGATCGCAAACCGAACTCGACCGCCGCAACCAGCAGGTCGAAGCCAGCGTGGCCGAACTTGAAGCCGTCTCGGCCGAACTCGCCCGCCTCCTGAGGCTCAACCAGCAAGCCATTTTCGCACCTGTTGAACCACCTGAAATGCAAATCGAACTGGTCCCGGCCGATACCCCTACCGACGAACTGATCGTCACCGGCCTGACCAATCGCCCTGAACTGGCGGAATCTCAGGCTCTTGTGCAGGCCACACTGGTCAAGCTTAAGCAGGCAAAAATGCGGCCTTATGTCCCCAGCCTTGCCTTTCGATATTCCGGCGGCGGCTTTGGTGGCGGCCCCAATGGATTTTTCGGAAATTTCAACGGCCGTAGCGATGCCGATGTCAATCTCTACTGGCAGCTTCAGGGCATGGGTTTCGCCGACCGGGCCATCAAACGCCGCAGCGAAGCCGAAAGCCGTGCTGCCGACCTTGAGCTTTTGAAGGTGCAGGATCGTGTTGCCGCCGACGTCGCCTCGGCCCACCGCCAGCTTCTGGCCAACACCCGCCGCCGAATCGCTGCCGCTAAAGCCATTCCCGATGCCCAGGACTCGGTCCGCAAAAATTTCGACGCTATCAAGCAGGGTGCTGGCCTTTCCACAGGTATTCGTGCCATCGAAACACTCCAGCCAATTCAGGCCCTCGCCCAAGCCGAGACCGACCTGCTGGAAGCCCACATCGCTGAAAATCGCTCGCAAATCCGGCTTTATTACTCAATCGGCCAGCCTCTTGCCCGGGCTGCTGCTCCATCAATCTCCAGCCCCAAGCCGCCTGGAACCGAATAAACCAGCCTGGCTGACTTGAGATTCACGCCCTACTCGAGTAGTCTTGCTGAATAACAGCCAGCCCATAACTCTTTCTGCAATCAATAAACCGCAGGAGAATTCACCTTGTCATTTCGCCTTCATGGCCTTGTCGCAGCCACGCACACACCATTTCATAACGATGGCAGCATTAACTGGGACACCATTCCCCGCCAGGCCCATGCCCTTCAAAAACAGGGTGTTATCGGTGCATTCATTAATGGGTCAACTGGTGAAGGCGTCTCTCTGACAACCGCCGAACGCAAAAAACTTGCCGAAGCCTGGCTTCCCATCGGCCGCCAGCATGGCCTGAAGGTGATTGTGCACGTTGGCCACACCAGCTCGGCCGAGGCCGCCGACCTTGCCGCCCATGCCGCCGCCATCGGCTGCGATGCCGTCAGTGCAATGGCCCCGTTTTATTTCAAGCCGGCCTCGCCCAAACAACTTTTCGACTGGATCAAGCCGGTTGCCCAGGCTTGCAATCCCCTGCCGTTTTATTTCTATGACATTCCATCGATGACAGGAGTCAGATTAAACCTCATGCAATTTGCCTTTATGGCTGTGGCAGAACTGCCAAACTTCAATGGATTTAAATACACCAGCGAAGATCTTGTTCAGCTTCAGCAATTGCTCGCCTTTGAAAACGGCCGACTTGACATCCTTTACGGAACTGACGAAGCACTTCTTGCCGCACTGGCCCTGGGCGTGCGGGGCGGCGTGGGCAGTTCCTATAATTTTGCCGCCGGTTTATATTTAAATATCATCAAAGCCTTTGATTCAGGCGACCTGGCCAAAGCCCGCGCATTGCAATTGCAATCCGTCCGCCTGATCAACACCGTTGCCACATTCCGCTACCTTCCTGCCGCCAAGCGACTGATGAGCCTGTGGGGCTGCGACTGCGGCAGTACAAGGCCCCCACTGGAAAGCCTGAGCGACTCGGAAATGCAATCGCTTTTGTGGAACCTTCGCGAGCTTGGAATTATTGATGAATCGGCTGCAAATTCATGAAAGGGTATTTTCGCGTGATTGCATTACTGTTCATGGTTACATCTTTAATGCAACCGGCAGTTGCAATACCGCCGTTGCCTGACAAAGAGGGCTTTGCTGGCATGTATGCTGGAATAACCGGAAAATACCTGCTGGCTGCTGGTGGTGCGAATTTCCCGGAGGGCTACCCCTGGGAAGGCGGCAAAAAAAGGTGGTATGACCACATTTTTGCAATTGATATGGAAAACCAGAAAGAGTGGCAGAATTTAAATATCAAACTGCCCCAGGCCATGGGTTATGGCGTTTACGGCACCTGGAATGGCCTGTTTCTCATTGCCGGCGGCGAAACCGGCCCAACTCCGGGCGAACCCGCTGATAAACCCGTCAGAATATTAAACCAGGTTGTTGCAATTAAAGAAAACCATGGTGAATTTACAATCACAGAGCTACCCCCACTTCCCAAACCGCTGAAAGATTCGTGCGGCACCGTTGTTGGTGACTTTCTGGTGGTTTTTGGTGGAATTTCTGATTCATCCGACACGATCGCATCGACTGATCTCTTCATGCTTGACCTGAAAGATCTCAAAAACGGCTGGAAAAAAGGCCCGGCCTTGCCCGCCCCTGGCCGAATTCAGGCCGTTGCCGCCACCGATGGCTACCGGTTTTTTCTATTTTCCGGAATTGAAATTGAGCCCGATCCCGCTGGCAAACCAGCCCGGAAAATGCCTTATTTGAAAGACGCCTGGTCCATTGAAATGAAATCTGACATGAGAAACACCAGGTGGCACAAACTGCCTGACATGCCAGCCGAACGTGCCGCTGCACCTTCTCCTGCATGGTTTTTCAACCATCAGATTGCAATACCGGGTGGGGCAGATTCCGCCCGCCATCGCCTTCCGCAAAAAGATCATCCCGGCTGGTCAGGCGACATGCTGATTTTTGATACCCTGAAAGAAAAATGGGCAATCAAACAAGCGACCTTTCAGCCGAAACAGGCCAGGGTCACAGCCCCGGGAATTGCATTTCAAAGCAAATATCTTATAATCTCTGGCGAAAAATCACCAGGTATGCGTTCACCTGAAATATTGCAATTACCACTTCCCTGATTATAACCTGATGATTCATAACTCAGCGAACGAACTTCAGGGAATCAAGGCCATGCCGCTCTTGCACAGCAAATCACATTACCTGAAACTTTATAAAGATACGCTACTTGAAAATATCATTCCATTCTGGATGAGGCACGGAATCGACCTCAAAAATGGTGGGATTTTCACCTGCCTTGATCGTGACGGCTCGCTGGTTGACGACGATAAAAGTGTCTGGTTTCAGGGCCGCGCTGGCTGGATGTTTGCCACCCTTTATAATGAAGTTGAAATGCGCCAGGATTGGCTTGAAATTTCGCAAAGCTGCGTAAATTTCATCGAAAAGCATTGTATTGATACCGATGGCCGGTTGTATTTCCATGTCACAGCCGATGGCCAGCCCATCCGCAAACGCCGCTATGTTTATAGCGAGGCCTTTGCCTCCATCGCCCACGCAGTTCTTTATCGTGCAACAGGTGACGAAAACCACAAAAAGCGTGCAGTTGAATTATTTCAGGTCTATCTCGACTGGTCTTTTTTGCCCGGAATCATGCCGCCCAAATTTGCACCCACCAGGCCCATGATCGGCCTGGCTCCCCGCATGATCGCCATCGCCACCGCTCAGGAATTGCGTAAAAATATGATCACAACAGAATATGATCACCTGATTGATCAGATGATTCATGAAATTGAATTGAAATTCATGCATCCAGATCTTGAAGCCGTGCTGGAACAGGTTTCACCGGAAGGAAAGTTCGTGAATCATGCCGATGGCCGCATTTTAAACCCAGGCCATGCCCTGGAATGCGCCTGGTTTATTCTGGAAGAGTCTCGCGTGCGTGGCGGCGTGCCGCGATACACCGATATCGGCCTGAAAATCACCGACTGGATGTGGCGCTGGGGCTGGGACGAACAGCATGGCGGAATCATCTATTTTCGTGATGTACTGAATCGACCAGTGCAGGAATACTGGCACGACATGAAATTCTGGTGGCCCCAGAATGAAGCGATCATCGCCACGCTTATGGCCTGGAGCATGACCGGCCATGCAAAATACGCCGAGTGGCATTACACAGCCAGCGACTGGGCCTTCCGCCATTTTGCCGACCCAGAATTTGGCGAGTGGTATGGCTATCTGCATCGCGATGGCCGCGTCAGCCAGCCCTGCAAGGGCACGCTTTGGAAAGGCCCGTTTCACCTGCCCCGCATGCTCCTGAAATGCTGGCAGATTCTTGACTCTGACAAACACCTGAACTAATCCTTGGCATTCAATCACTTGAAACAGGCCAAATTTCATGCCATAATATTTAACAACCCGCTTGCCGGCGAAGCACTCTGCAACCTGGCCTGAAATACAATCATGCTCATGGCCAACTCTCTTTTCGGCAAGGCAGCATGCCATGATACATCACAGCACACCACGCCCTGACCCGCTCTCTCGCCGCCGCGCCCTTGTGCAAATCGGTTCCCTGGGTGCTTTCGGTGTAAGCCTGCCCGGCCTCATGGCCCTTCGTGCGACAGCCGTCGAACCAAGCCCGGTGCGTTCCGTGATTCTGCTCTGGCTCTGGGGCGGGCCCAGCCATCTTGACACCTTCGACATGAAGCCCGACGCCCCGCTGGAATATCGCGGCCCATTCGAGCCAATCGCGACAAATATCCCAGGCCTGAATTTCTGCGAACTGCTGCCGAATCTGGCGAAAGTTGCCGATAAAATGGCGATCATCCGCAGCATGAAGCATGAATCAAACGATCACGGCGTGGCCGGCACCATCGCCCTCACCGGCTCGCAGGCCGGGGCCGTGAATCTTGGCGGCGGTGTCAGTGCGGGTGTCATGCGGCCTTCCATCGGCTCAATCATTGGCCGGCTCAATCCCCGCCCATCAGGCCAGTTGCCCGGCTATGTCATCCTTGGCAGCCAGCTTCATCAGGGCTTAAAACGGGTTGTGGGCGAAGGTGGCGGCATTCTGGGCTCGGCTTTCGACCCGTTTCGGCTTGATTATGACCCGCTGGAAGGCCTGAAAGTGCCTTCGCTGGAAGTGCCTGAAGGCGTTTCGGCCCACCGGATGGACGACCGCTTCAGTCTTTTGTCAAACAACATCGCATCCACACAAAGTCAGCCTGCACAAAGGCCCGTGAAGGTGATGGATCATCACTATCAGCTGGCACACACGCTGCTCACTTCACGCCAGACACTTGACGCCCTGAACCTGCAGAAAGAGCCCGCCAAAATTCGCGACGACTACGGCCGCCACCGGTTCGGCCAGTGCTGCCTGCTGGCCCGACGCCTGGTCGAAGCCGGCCAGCCCGTGGTGCAGGTCAACTGGTCAACCCATGTGGAATGCCCGGAAGATGCCGGCGATGGCGGCTGGGACATGCACGACCGCTACTTCCAGATCATGCAGGATCGCCACGGATGGATGCTTGATAAAGCCATGTCAGCGCTGATCCGCGACCTTGACAATCGTCGTCTGCTGGATTCTACACTCATCGTTGCCGTGGGTGAATTTGGCCGAACCCCAAAAATCAACGAAAAGGCTGGCCGAGACCACTGGAACCCCTGTTACTCCGCCGTTCTGGCCGGTGGCGGCGTTCGCGGCGGAGCCCTCATCGGATCATCTGACAAACGTGCAGAACACCCGGCCGACAGGCCTGTTTCGCCGGCTGACCTGGGGGCTACCATTCTTCACAGGCTTGGCGTGACCGCATCTGACATCACGGCGATTGGCCTGCTGCCTCAGGGCGAAGCCCTGACGGACGTCTTCGTATGAAATTCGCCAGCAGCCTTTTCATTTTACAGTTTATTGCAATTCAAATCGCAGCAGGCGACGATAAAAAGACAGATTCAGGTTCAAATTTAATAAAACCGGTGCGAATCACCACCGATGGCGCCTACAAACATCGTCCGGCTTGGTCTCCCGACGGCAAATCACTCTATTTCGCCCGACACGAAGCCGGCGGCAATTCCATTTTTATTCGCGTGCTTACAACTGATTCCAAGGCGGAACCCAAACGCCTGACCCGACGCAAAGAGCCTGAATATCATGCCGTGATTTCACCCGATGGCAAGCTGGCCCTTTTCACACCAATTACATTATCGGGCACCCAGGGCAATCTTGATATTGCATTAATCCCGATCGACGGCTCGGCAGACCCAAAAACAATGGCTGGCGACACCGGCAAGCTTTCCCATCAGGATTGGCCTTCATGGTTGCCTGATAGCCGCCGATTCATATTCAATTCCACTCACGAAGGCAATCAGGAATTGTATCTGGGCAGCACCGATGGCTCAAAAAAACTGACTCGCCTGACACAAAGCCCTGGCCAGGATGTTCACCCGGCTGTCAGCCCTGATGGCAAATTTGTGATTTTTACCACCGACCGCTGGGGCGGCCTGGAACTGGCAAGGCTCGACCTCGAAAAAAATGCAATCACACGAATCACACAAAGCCCTGGGCTCGACGATTACGCTACCATTTCGCCTGATGGAAAATCTTTTGCATTTGTCTCGAATCGTTCAGGAAATATGGAAATCTGGCTGGGCGATTTCTCTGGCCATTTTATGCAGCTTACGCATGATGATTCGCCCGACCTCTTCCCCACATTTCACCCGGATGGCAAGTCCATAACCTATGTTTCAGGCCACACGGGCAATACCGACATCTTCCAGATTTCAATTCCAACCGAATGGCCAGACAGGCAATTCAGCACAAAAACCGGCCACGTCCCGAAAAATTCCAGCCCTGTGAAATGACAACGGAGTTTCAGATGCCATTCGCATCCACAATTTCAAAATACAATTTATGGATCATATCGATTGCATTTCATTGTATTTTATCGCCGGCAGCGATCACGGCTCAGGAGAAAAAGCCTGAGTCACCTGTCATATTCAAGGCCGGGTTTGCCTATCGCGATATCAGCCCCAAGGCCGGCATGGAACAGCCTGGCGGCTATGGCAAGTCATTTCACAAGGTGGCCCACGACCCCTGTAAGGTGCGTGCCAGTGTTTTCGACGATGGCAGGTCGCCCGTCGCGGTTGTTGGCATTGACGCCCTGCTCATTCGCAGCCAGCAGGTGAAAGCTGTCCGGGCCGCCGTCACAGCCAAAACCGGTATCAAGCCTGAAGCGATCATGATCTCGGCTTCGCATTCGCACGCCGCTGGCCCCACAGGCATGATTGTGCCTGGTGAATACGACCATGCCGACAAATTCACTCGCAGGCTTGCTTATGAAGAAAGCTCGAATGCCGATGTGGAATATCTCAAACATGTCGAAAAACAAATCACCGATGCCATTATTGAAGCATGGGAAAAACGCATTCCTGCTCGTGCATCGGCCGGTTTTGGCATCGAAGGCAAAGTCGCGTTCAATCGCCGGTTTAAAATGACCAATGGCCTGACATTTACGCACCCTGGCCAGGGCAATCCTGAGATAATTGCCCCTGCTGGCCCGATTGACCCGCAGGTGGGCGTGCTGGGCGTCTGGTCGCTTGATAACAAGCCACTGGGCTGCATTGTCAACTACGCCTGTCATGCCACCACAGGCCCGGGCGGCAGCTCGGCCGATTACATTTATTACATTGAAAGGGCCATTCAGGGCGTTTATCCTGAAATGGCTGTGGTATTCCTGCCTGGCATGGCTGGTGATATGACACAGGTTGACAATCAATTGAAATTTAAAATCGCCCAGTCGGGCGAGGCGGCCAGCCGCTATGTCGGCGCCAGTGTCGGGGCAGAAGCCTTGAAAACACTGCTCGTGCTAGAGCGATCAGCCGCTCCACTTTCGCCGATTGCATTTGAATCAAAGGTCTTGAAAATTCCGCGCCGGGTGCCACATCCCGACAAAGTCTCAAAATCTCGCGAGCTGGCTGCCAAGCCCAAAACCGCCGTTGACCTGACCGACTGGACTTTCGCCAAAGAAACGGTTCTGCTGGCGGCCCGAATTGAAAAAGAACCGATCGCCGATGTCGAAATGCAGGCCATTCAGGTTGGCCCGGCGGCGTTTCTTTCATGCCCTGCCGAATATTTCTGCCAGTTCGGGCTCGATATCAAGGCCGGTAGCCCGTTCCCCGTCACCATGCCCGTTTCCCTGGCTAACGACTGCATCGGCTATGTACCTACAGCTGAAGCACTTGGCCCAGGTGGTGGCGGCTATGAAACCCGCCTGACCAGTTATTCCAATCTCATTCCATCAGCCGGCCGCACGATGGCCGATTCGCTTGTTGCGATGGCTCGCCGCATGAAGCCCGGCAACCTGCCCACTCCGCCACCCTGGCCCGGCTTCACCGGCAAACCCTGGCCCTATGGCAGCGTTCCGCCCGAAGTGGAATAATCCGGACTGATCAAACAAAAGGGCTGGTATCCCGCCATTTTTGCTTAAATCAGGCATGAATCGGCCCTGCCCGCCAGAGCTTTCATCTTGTCGCCAGCGGTTGAAATTCGATAATGAAAGCTGGATTTCATTGATCACTCGGCATTTTGCCGGCGGCACGGCTTCAGGCAGCGAATATGATTCTGATTTCAGCCAGGGAATTGGGCCGGCAGATATCCGGCGACCCGATCTTTCAGGGTCTGGAATTTGAGCTTCGCACTGGCCAGCGGGTCGGCCTGGTCGGGCCCAACGGTGTTGGCAAAACCACCTTGCTGAAAGTGCTGGTCGGCACCGACAAGCCCGATTACGGCCAGCTTTATGTTCGTCAGGGCATTCGCGTCAGCCTTCTCCGGCAACAGCCGGATTTTGGGCCTGAAGTCAGCCTGAGAGATGTGGCTCGCCTTGCTCTGGCCGACCTCGTACGCCTGCAGGAACAGCTGCACGAAGCCGCTGAGGAGCTGGCCGGTGCCGAAACCGACGACGAACGGGCCGCAGCCAGTGCCCGCTACGAGCAGATTCACGACCAGCTTGAACATCGCGACGCATTTTCAATTGAGCATCGTATCGAGGAAGTTCTTTTCGGCCTTGGCTTTACGCCGGCTGATCTTGATCGACCGGCAGCCTCTTTTTCCGGGGGCCAGCAATCGCGAATCATGCTGGCAAAATTACTGCTTGAAAACCCCGATGTCATGCTGCTGGATGAGCCTTCGAACCACCTCGACCTGGAAACAGTCGAATGGCTTGAGGCCTTCCTGGCCCGGCAATCGGCGGCCATGGTGGTCGTATCGCACGACCGTGCCTTTCTCGACCGGGTGGTCAACACCACCTGGGAACTGCATCGCAGCCGCATGACGGCCTACCCCGGCAACTTCAGCAAATACTGGAAGATGCGGCAGGAACGAATGGAACTGCTGGAAAAGCAGTATGAGCGGCAGCAGGAATATATTCAGGAAACCGAAGAATTTATCCGCAAAAACATGGCCGGGCAGAAGACCAAGCAGGCCCAGGACCGCCAGAAAAAGCTTGCCCGGCTGGAACGCATTGAAAAGATGTCGGAAATTGTCGGCCCCGTCATGGGCTTTGAAGAAGTTGTGCGCTCGGGCGACATCGTCATCGAAGCGGCAAATCTCTGTAAATCCTATGATAAAAAGCTCTTCGAAAACTTCAGCGGCAGCATTCTGCGGGGCCAGTGCATTGGCGTGATCGGCCCCAACGGGGCTGGTAAATCGACTCTTGTCAAATGCCTCATTGGCAGTGTCAAGGCTGACTCGGGCCGCGTGCGGCTGGGTGCGAATGTCAAAATTGGCTACTACGACCAGGGCCTGACGAGCCTGGCCCCCGACACCACCCTGATGCGGGCCGTGTGGCCCGACGACGACCTGAGCTGGGTTGAGAATGACATTCGCGATCTTCTTGCCCGCTATGGCCTTACAGGCGATATGCCGTTCCAGCGGGTCGGCGCCCTCTCAGGTGGTGAGAAAGGCAAGGCCGCCCTGGCCAGGCTGTGTGCTACCGGGGCCAACCTGATGCTTCTGGACGAACCCACAAACCATTTGGACATCTGGAGTTGCGAATCGCTTGAGCGATCGATAAAAGATTTTGAAGGCACGGTCATCGTTGTCAGCCACGACCGATATTTCCTGAATCAGGTAGCCGACCGACTGATTATTGTAACCGAGGGCACAGCCAAGATTTTTGAAGGGAATTACGAGCTTTGGGAGCGATCGCAGGCCGAGATCAAGGCAAAGGAAGAAGAGAAAAAAGCCCGTGCCGCTGCCCAGGCCGCCGCAAATAAGCCGCCGGCTGCGGCCGAATCAGGCTCTGGCAAAGGCCCTCTGCCGAAGAAAAAGCGTAAATTCCCGTTTCGCAAGACGGTTGATCTCGAAGCCGATATCGCCAGGGCAGAAGCGGAAAAAAGCCGGCTTGAAGCACAGCTTGCCGACCCCGCCACCTATCGCGATGAATCAAAGGCGAAACAGGTGCGAGAGCAATTTGATTCTATTGAATCCAAGCTGCTGGGCCTGTATGAACACTGGGAGGAAGCCCTTGAGC
>JBJTRR010000708.1:0-4123 GCA_046076185.1 bacterium
TTGCCGAACTATCTTGTATAATTCAGTATCCCGCCGCCGGTGATCAAAAATCCGGACAGTGAATGCAAGGTGTTTCCAAATGATGACTTCCAAAAAGATCTGGCCTCGGCTCTGGCCGACACTTATTGTCGTTTTCGCAGCATTTCAGGCTGTGAAGGCTGCCGAGCCGACCAAGGCCATAGACTTTAATCGTGATATTCGCCCGATTCTTTCGGATAATTGCTTCAGTTGCCACGGGCCTGACGAGCAAAACCGCAAGGCCAAGTTGCGTCTGGATACTAAAGACGGCCTGCTGAGCTCGCATGATGGTCACATTGTAAAGCCCGGCAAGCTGGATGAAAGCGAACTTTTTCAGCGAATCGTCTCGACCGAAAAAGACGAAGTCATGCCCCCGCCCGAGACGAATAAGCACCTGAAGCCGGAACAGGTGGCCCTGGTGAAGCGATGGATCGAGCAGGGTGCCCCTTACCAGCAGCACTGGTCATTCATTCCGCCAGTCAAGCCAGTTGTGCCGAAAGTGGCTGAAGGTTGGGCTAAGGGTGCCATTGATCAGTTTCTGCTCGCAGCCATGTCGGGCAAAGGTCTGACACCGAACGGCCCGGCTGCAAAAGAGACTCTGATCAGGCGATTGACACTTGACCTGACGGGCTTGCCGCCCAAACCTGCAGAAGTTGACGCATTTCTGGCTGACAAATCTCCCAACGCCTATGACAAACTGGTCGATCGGCTGATCAATTCGCCTCAGTATGGCGAACATATGGGTCGCTACTGGCTTGACGCAGCCCGCTATGCCGACACTCACGGCCTGCACCTTGATAATGAACGTTCCATGTGGCCGTATCGCGACTGGGTTGTACGTGCTTTTAACGAAAATCTGCCTTACGACAAATTCACCGTCTGGCAACTGGCCGGCGATCAGCTATCTGCTGCTAATATGGAACAGCAGATTGCTTCAGGATTTAACCGCTGCAATGTGACGACCAGCGAAGGTGGCTCGATCGACGCTGAACTTCTGGTTCGCTATGCGGTGGACAGGGCTGAAACGACATCTGCCGTTTTCATGGGACTGACTGCAGGTTGTGCCGTTTGCCACGACCATAAATTTGATCCGATCAGCCAGAAAGACTTCTATTCGCTTTATTCGTTCTTCTACAGCTTGGCAGACCCGGCGATGGATGGCAACCGTGTTGATACGCCGCCCATTCTGAAACTGCCGAGTGAAGAGCAGAAAAAGCAAATCGCAGCCTTTGATAAAACCATTGGTGAGGCTGAAAAACAATTACGCGAGAAGCTTCTTTCGGTCGTTTACACAGACCCGGCCACGCTTGTTCCTGCACCGGCTGTGACTAAGACGGATGTCGTTTTGTTTGACGACATTGTTCCCGAGGGTTCGAAGCCTGGCACCAATGCCAACACGGCACCTTTGAAAATTGTCGAAGGCAAGGCATTTTCGGGCAAGGCGTTTCTGGAACGGACTGATGCCGGATTGGCCCAGGATTATTTCACCGACCTGAAAAAGCCAGTGGAATTGCCGCGTCAGGGTGATTTCAGTGTTGCGGTCAGGCTTGACGAGAAGAACCCGCCCAAGGCGATTATGGTTCAGTTTAATGTCAATGGCCAGTGGTCATTACGCGCCGTCTGGGGTGATGTCAATGCAATACCCTACGGCTTGGTGGGAACCCCGGAACGGGCACGGGCCGGCGACCTGCCCAAGGCAGGTGAGTGGACAACTCTGAAATACAATCTTGCTGGGTTTCAGGTGAAGCCTGATCAGAAGATCACAGGCTTTGCTTTCACACAGTTTGGTGGCACGGTGGCGTGGGACAAACTGCTGGTTCAGGGTGAATCTAACCCTGCGAAAGACCAGGCAGAATCGTTCTCGGCATGGGCTCGAAGCCAGTCGCCGCGTACCATTCCGAACTTCCCGGCCGACATTCAGCCGGCCCTTCGAAAGAATGTCAAAGAACGCACGGTTGCGGAGAATCGGCGACTTGAAGATTATTACCTGATGAATGTCTGGTCGGGCGGCAATGTTGCGTTTGGCCCGATTCGTGACACGATGAAAAAAGCTCAGGAAGAGAAGGCAAAAATTGAAGGCCAGGTTCCACTGACGTTTGTCAGCAGGGATCTTGACCAGCCTCGTCAGGCTCACATTCTTTTCCGTGGGCAATACACTCAGCCTCGTGACAAGGTTGAATCCAGCACACCGGCTTTTCTGCCGCCGCTGAAAAAGGCGAACCCAACAGGCCGGGCCACCCGTCTTGATCTGGCCAACTGGCTGACCAGTCCTGAGCATCCTTTGATGGCCCGGGTGACGGTAAACCGATTCTGGCAACAGTTTTTCGGAAATGGCTTTGTGAAGACCGCCGGCGATTTTGGGTCGCAGGGCGAACCACCAGTGAATCAGGCCCTGCTTGACTGGCTGTCTGTCGATTTCCGTGAGAGTGGCTGGAACGTTAAGCGGCTTATTCGGATGATGGTCACTTCTGCGGCCTACACGCAGGATGCCCGGGTTGACGCAAATAAACTTGCGGTTGATCCGGAAAATCGTCTGCTGGCACGTGCCCCGAGGCTAAGGCTTGATGCAGAGGTGCTACGAGACCAGGCACTGTCTGTTTCGGGCCTGCTCAACCCGAAATTTGGCGGCAAGGGCGTGAAGCCATATCAGCCGATCAATATCTGGGAACCGGTTGGTTTTGTCGGCTCGAACACCCGCGAATACAAGCAGGATTCAGGGGCCGATCTCTACAGGCGAAGTCTTTACACATTCTGGAAGAGGACGGCGCCACACCCGGCAATGTCCACCTTCGATGCCCCCAGCCGCGAAAGCTTCTGCGTTCGCCGCGAGCGTTCCAATACGCCACTTCAGGCACTTGTGCTGCTGAATGATGTTCAGCATTTTGAAGCTGCCCGGAATTTTGGCCAGCGAATGATCCGCGAGGGCGGAAAATCAGCCGATCAACGCATCGACTGGGCGTTTCTCATGACAACGGCCCGGCATCCCTCAGCCAAAGAAAAAGCGGCTCTGGTTCAACTTGTCGAAGAAGAATTGACCCGCTATAGAAAAGACGTAGAAGCTGCCCGCAAGGCGATTGGATTTGGCGAATCAAAGGCAGACCCGACGGTGGATCCTGCCGAACTGGCCGCCTACAGCCTACTGGGCAACCTGCTTCTGAATCTCGATGAAGTCGTCATGAAAAACTGACTGGGAGCGAAAGACGACCATGAGCGACAAAACCTACGACAACGCAACCCGCGAATTTCTCACGAACCTGACACGCCGGCAGCTTTTTGCCGGTGCCGGGCTTTCGGCCGGATCGATTGCCCTTTCGGGCCTTCTGGCCGGTTCGCGGTCAGCAAAGGCGGCTGAATCAGCCAAAAACTACGGTTCCCAGGTTCATCCATCCCAGCCGGATCTGCCTCATTTTGCGGCACGTGCCAAGCGGGTGATTTATCTCCACTGGAATGGGGCTCCATCGCAACTTGACACATGGGATTACAAACCCGACCTGAAAAAGCATTTCGGAATTGATTTGCCTGAATCCGTTCGCAATGGGCAGCGACTGACAACGATGACATCGGGTCAGGCCAAATTTCCCGTAGCACCCTCGAAATTCAAGTACACCCAGATGGGCCAGTGCGGCACATGGGTCAGTGAACTGTTGCCCAACATTGGGAAGCATGTTGACAAGTTGGCACTTGTCAAAACCATCTTCACCAACGCCATCAATCACGACCCGGCGTGTACGTTTGTCATGACCGGTTCGGAAATCCCGGGAAAGGCCAGTCTTGGCTCGTGGCTGGCTTATGGGCTGGGTTCCGAGAATCAGGATCTACCAGCCTTTGTCGTGCTGACACCTTACTGGTCATCTAAAGCCAATGCCCAGGCTCTTTTCACCCGCATGTGGTCATCCGGCTTTTTGCCGGGCAAATACACCGGCGTGGCCTTGCGTGGCCAGGGCGACCCTGTTTTATACATTCAGAACCCTGACGGCGTGAACCGGGACGACCGCCGCCGCATGCTTGACAAATTGAACCAGCTGAACCAGGCGACATATGAGCGCTATTCCGACCCTGACACGCTGACTCGTATTGCCCAGTATGAGATGGCCTTCCGCATGCA
>JBJTRR010000709.1:0-6625 GCA_046076185.1 bacterium
GGCCAATTCGGCCTGAATTGCACCCTGACGAAAAACAATGACCCTGTCGGCCACGCGCTGAAGCTCCTGCGTGTCAGGGCTAATCACCACCACCGCCATGCCTTCGTCGGCCATCTGTGTGATGCGATCATGAATTTTCTCGCGGGTGCCAATATCCACGCCACGCGTCGGCTCGTTCAGAACCGCAACCCGGGGGCGGGTTGCCAGGGCACGGGCCAGAAGCGACTTCTGCTGATTACCGCCCGAAAGTGTGAGCGGGTTCTGGCTCAGTCGTTCATATTTCACTTCATGCTCGGCACCCAGCAGGGCTGCCTCACGCCAAAGCGGCCGCCATGAAAGCCACCCCAGCCGGTTCTGCCTGCGCATCTGCTGAAAAATCATGTTCCGGCCCAGCCCTAAAGCCGCAATCAGGCCTCGCCTCCGTCGATCAGCCGGCACGGCCACCACGCCAAGGCTCTGTGCTTCGGATGGATGACGAGGCGCATAATGACTACCGTCAAAAGTCATTGACCCACTTTTCGGCCGAGATTCACCTGCCAGAATTTCTGCCAGTTCTTCGTGCCCGGCACCGGCCAGGCCCGTCAGGCCAAGCACTTCTCCTGAACGAATCTGTGCGGAAGTCTCACAAAGTGCCAAGCCGCTTACCTGTTTGACATCAATCACAGGCTGGCTGGCGCTGTGTGCCGTTCGGGTTTGTGATCGTCGATTCTGCCCGGCGTTAACCTCGCGACCAATCATGGCTTGAACCAGTCTCTCGTGGTTCATTTCGACAATTGGCCACGTTCCCACATGCCTGCCGTCACGCAGAACCGTGATTTTATCTGACAATTGCAAGACTTCGTCAAGGTGGTGGCTGACCATGGCAATGGCCAGCCCCTGGCTTTTCAGCCGGTTGAGCAGCATGGCCAGATGCTCGGCTTCCAGCCGGGTCAGGGCGGCGGTGGGCTCGTCAAGAATCAGCACGCGGGCGTTACGCCGCAGGGCCCGGGCAATCTCCACAATTTGCCGCTGGCCGGTTGGCAGGCTTTCAGCGGTGGCATCCAGCGGAATATGATGCGCCTGAAGCAGGGCAAGGGCCCGGGCGGCTTCGTCGCTGACCTGTCGCCAGTTCAGCCAGCCACGGCAGGCCGGTTCAGCCCCCAGCACAATGTTTTCGGCAACTGTCAGGCAGCCGACCAGTTGCAGCTCCTGATGAATCACCGCAATGCCCAATTCCAGGGCCTGAATCGGGTTCGACAGGCTGATTCGCATGTTTTCAAGCTGAATTTCGCCCCGATCCGGCTGAATCGTGCCGGCGATGATTTCAACCAGAGTGCTTTTGCCTGCCCCGTTTTCACCACAAAGGGCGTGAATTTCGCCGGAATCAAGGTCCCAGTTCACGGCTGCAAGGGCAGGGGCCCCGAAAAATGCCTTGTGAATCTCCCTGAGTGCCAGAATCGGATGGGATTTCATCGGCTCACTGTTCCGATTTGGCAGGTTTAATGCTCAGGGGGCGAACGACGGACTGGCCATAATCAAAATGAGAAAAACCACGGCACTCACCACGGCCATGATCCCGGCCGGCATCGGCTTTCGGGTTTTGGCAAATCGTTTGCCGAAAAACAGGGTCAGGGCCAATGCAGTGATGGTGGCCAGCAGGCAGCCGCCTCGGCCGGCGGCAGCATTGCCCTTTGCCATTAGCAGGATTGCAACAATCACCAGCAGACCGGAAATATGGCCTGCGATCAGGCTTGGCTTGCTTTTGGCCTTGAGAAAGCCAATCCATCCGCCCATCACCAGAAGGAAGGCGTAAACCAGCAGAATCAGCGACATATCTTTGGGTGTCATGGCAGGCAGTTCTGGCTTTTCTATGGTCGGGCTGAAATCGTGGGCGAAGGCTTGATTTCCAGGTAAGTGCTGTTCGGCGGTTCGTGGCCTGGCCCCGCCTGACTTTCATCAGACTCGAGCCCGCCCGATTGACACAAGGCTGGCCGCTGGTCGGCTGATGAACCCGGTCGGCCCTTACCGCGGGAAATGATCCACGCCACAGGCCCAACGACGAATGTCATCCCTACAAGACTCAACGCTGGTGGTAATTGTTGCCTGAAAACAATGTCAAATACAAGGCCCATGGCCACCTGGCTCATTCCGATCACAGCGATTCTCGGGGCTGAACCGATGGCATAGGCCTTCGTCAGAAGGATCTGGCCCACCGTGCCCGTTACCCCCACGCCCGCCAGCAGGGCAACCGTCACAGGGTCGCGCAGATCAGACCACTGCACCCTGCCCCCAAAGGTGATCACCGGAAGCATGATCACGGCCGCGACACCGGAAAAATGCGTCACAACCGATCGCGGATCAATCGAGCCAAGCCGGTTCAGGCCAATCATGGCGATCGACGTAAAAACCGCCGCCGACAAAGCCGAGGCAATCGCCAGCATGTTGCCTTCAAGGTGCGGCTGCTGTATCAAAATAACACCAAACACCGCCGACAGAATCGCCAGCAAAAGCGAAGGCTCAACCACTTCACCCCACCACAGAAAGCCAATCAGCACGATCCAGACAGGATAGGTGTTCGTCAGTGTCAGCACATCAGCAATCGGCAGGTTGGCCAGGGCATAAAATGTGGTCATCAGGCTGAAGGTGCCGGCCAGTGAACGCATCCAGAGAATCCGGGGCCGGGCAAACACCAGCTGGGCACCGCCCAGTCGGGCCAGTGTCAGGGCGGCCAAAAAGCTGAAGACTGTGCGAGACTGCGCCACCAGTCGCCAGTCGCAGCGGCTGCCAAGCGCATTGGCCATGCCCGCCATGAACGTGAAGCTGACTGCACCCATGATCATATAAACCGCCGGGTTGCCTGCCGTTGGGCGTTTGCAGCCATCCTCATCGGCCGTGGCACCATCGGGCGCTATCGCTGCGGGCTGTGCAGCCGGGGCCAAACCGCCGGCATGTGAAAAATCACTTGATGACGGCTGAATTTCTTTAATTTGTCGTGGTTCCGGCATTTTTCCGCATCTTCCGGGCCATCATGGCTTTACGCTTTTGCCAGTGGGCTTTTCAAATCGCTTTGCACCATGGGTAATGGCAGCAGGCTCTTGCCCGCATCGCCCGGCCCGTTTATTCATTTCATCATTACGGACGATCGGTGTTTCGTCAATCGAGACTCTGTTCGCTTCATCCCCCCTTAACGGAATCCATTCCATGCGACAGGCCGAAAAACCAGGCTCCTACACTTACCCGACAGCACAGGCCATTCCTGCGGCTGAAACCATCAGCCTGCAGTGGGCCGGCCATGATCTGGCCGTTTATGAATTCGGCCTGAATCAGCCCAAGCCCTATATTCACCCGCTGCGTGGCCCATCGGGGGCTATTCTCACGCGTTACGGGCACCCGAACCCGCAGTCGAATCACGATCATCACCGGGCCATCTGGTTCGGGCACCAGTTCATCCGCCCGCTGGCCGGCGATGGCAAGGCTACCGCCGCACCCGCGCAGGAATGGAACTTCTGGGAAGAACCCAGGCCGACGAGCGACGTAAAAATTCGTCATTCACGCGTGCTTGCCCTTGAAGACGCGCCCCGGTTTGCCGCAGCCGCGGTTGAAGCCATCTGGTGGGCAGGGGGCAGGGCTCTGCTAAAGCAAACCACCATTTACGCTATTTCACGTGCCGACGACAAAAACCAGTGGCTTGATGTGCAGACCGAATTTGCCACCGTGGGCGGCCTGATCGTGGAAATGGGCAAATCCAACTTTGGCCTGATGGGTGTTCGTGTTGCCAAAACCATTTCGGAACAGTTTGGCGGCGGCCGGCTGATGAATTCCGAAGGTGCCACCGGCGAACCGGCAATTTTTGCCAAAAAAGCCCGATGGGTTGATTATTCAGGGCCAACCGGGCCTGACATTCGCGAAGGCATCTGCTATATGGATCACCCGGAAAATCCGCGGCACCCAGCCTTCTGGCATGTGCGCCGTGATGGATGGATGATCGCATCGCTCACTCTTGAAGAGGCATGGCGAATCGCTGCCGACCACCCGCTCAGGCTCCGATATCGGCTGCTGGCTCATGCCGATGTTGCTAGCGAAGCTCTTGATCATGAGTGGAGCCGGTTTGCCCAGACCAAAAGCTATGATCTGCTTTCGCCCAAAGGTGCCACGCCCCGTGTTGTCATGCCTGGCGATGCCAACGGATAAAAATCATTACGATTTATTGCAACGATTGCCGCCACGTTTTGCCTGCATCAAACGACGCCACCAGGCAGCCGTTGCCGCCAACGGCAAAAAGTCGGCCATCGCGGCTGGCTTTGATCGAATAAAGAAAATGATCAACCCCGGTTCGCTGCACCTGCCACGTCTGGCCGCCATCGGCTGATTTCATGACATTGCCATCAGCACCGGCAACCCAGATGTGGCGTGTGTCAACAGCCTCAACCGACAACAGCATCCGGCTGTGGGGCGACCTGATCTCGCACCAGCTTCGGCCCGCATCGGTGCTTTTGACAATCAGCCCCTTCTCGCCAACCGCCAGAAGCGTCTCGCCATCAAGTTTTGTAATACTGTGCAGGGCCTTGCGCTGAAAATGACCGGTAACCTGCCAGCTCTGCCCCCGATCCTCTGTCCGAACAATCTTGCCCTGGCCCGACACCGCAACGCACACATTCTCGTCTATCATTTTAATGGCATAAATATGATCATTCAGCCCGGCAGTTTCCTTCTGCCAGGTTTTGCCTCCATCAGCGGTGCGATAGATCACGCCCTCGCTTCCGGCAATCATCGCATGGTTTGAATTCAGGGCATCAATCGCCAGAAAGTCGCCGGCATCTGGCAAAGACTGATCAACCCATGTTCTGCCGCCATCGGCTGTTTTGCGAATCAGGCCCTGATTGCCCACCACCCAGGCCGATTCGGGCGATGTCACGCTGATATCACGCAGCCAATGCCTTTCGCCCGGATGGAATGGCTCCAGCTCCTGCCATGATCGCCCACCATCGCCCGTGCGAAGAATCAAGCCCTCACGGCCGGCAAGATACCCCGTTTGATGATCGGCCATATCCATGGCCACAAACCACGATTGGTGATAACGCCCCGACTCAATCGTCACCGGTCGGGAAGCCGCCACGCCGGCCCGGTTCGTCGGGCTCAGGTGCGATAGCCCTGCCGCAGCAACCAATGTCATTAACACATATTTGAAACCGAGCCGCAGCATTTCAAGAAACATCGCACAACGCCCTTTCAAAAAAGGCCCGATGATTCCCGATCCCGCCTGATCGCGAATTATTGAGATTCTATGAATATTTTATAAAGAATCAATGTGAGTTTCTTCAAAGTTTTGAAAAGGCAATCACTTAACGATGATCGGCCTGAGGGCGTTTTCTCGTCAATCAGCCCTGTCCATCACCATTGTCTCGACCATCATTGCCGCCGCGATGCGACTGATTTCTGGCGGAATGTTTGCGTCGCCGAAACGATAAGCCATGATTCAGGCCAAAGATATGGCCCACAGCGGCCGGGAGTGAAAACGACTTGTCCTCGCTGGCGCTGGCATTGGCCCGAAGCGCGGCCCGTGGCTCGTGCAATAGCTGGTTCTGAAGCCGGAAGGCCATGCGTTCAATCGCCTGACGATGCTCGGGCTTCATGTCTGAAAGTCGCTCAAACAGGTCTGAAAGTTCCTGCTCGCGTATCCGGTCGGCGTGTTCACCCAGCTCTTTGAGCACATTCGCTGCATGCTTGCGATGCCGCAGGGCCGATAGGCAGGCAGCTATCTCCATTTCAATCAGCCGGTTCGCCGCACCCAGCCCCCCGCGACGCTGGGCCAGGTTGCGCTCAACCTGGTCTTTCAGGTCGTCCACGTTATAAAGCATGACCTGTTCAAGCTGGCCAATCCGGTCGTCAAAATCACGCGGCATGGCGATGTCAAGAATGAGGGCCAGGCGATATTTCCGCGACCTCTGTATGCGTGAATACGTTTCAAGCGACATAATCGGCTGGGCGCTGGCCGTGGTGCTCACCACCAGATCAGCCTCAATCAGCGACTGGTTCAATTGTTCCATGGGCAGGGCCACGCCGCCAAACTGACCGGCCAGCTCCCGGCCCCGCTCAATCGACCGGTTGACCACAATCACCCGGCCCGGCTTCAGGCCAATCAGGTGCGTCAGCGTCAGTTCGGCCATTTTGCCGGCACCAATCACCAGCACGGTCTTGTCGTTGAACTGGTCAAACACCTCTCTGGCCAGCTCAACAGCCACACTTGCCACCGAAAGCTTGCCCACGCCCAGGCCCGTTGATTCACGCACTTTTTTGCCCACACGCAGGGCATGCTGAAACAGGGAATGGGTCATCCAGCCGACACTGTGGGCCGCCACCGCCGATTGATAGGCGTCTCGCACCTGGCCCAGAATCTGGCCTTCGCCCAGCACCACACTCTCAACCGAACTGGCCACCCTGAACAGGTGCCCCACCACGCCGTCATCCTGATAAACCGTGCTGTGGCGGCTCAGGTCGCCGGCTTCCACCCCATGATACTTCGCCAGATACCGGCAAAGCTCAGGCGCATCAAGGCCGGCATGATCCCGCGGCAGTCGCTCAAGATCTGTCGCTGCATAGACTTCCACCCGATTACAGGTGGAAAGGATTACAAATTCCGAATGCG
>JBJTRR010000710.1:0-9331 GCA_046076185.1 bacterium
CTGTCGGAAGGGTTTAACGAGCATCCCTGGAGCAGCCCCGAATTGGAGTCGGATATTCCGCATCGTGAGTGGTATTCGGCAGAAGTCAGGCGAAAGTATGGAACTTGGGGCCCGGTCGCCCGGCAATATCCGCCCTGCCCCGGGATTGGCCGGCGAAGCGTTGAGTGGCTTCAGGACAGAGTGATTCACACGGCTAGCCGGTGGATTGGCACGCCTTATCAGCACCATCACATCCCAGACTGGAATCCTCCCGAGGGTTGGCCCTGGCAGAAGGTGGCTTATGGCCGAAATTCCAAGGGTGTCGATTGCAGTAATTTCAGTTCCTTTTACTACAACTATGGCCTTGGTGTTAAGCTCGACACGGGCATTCATACGCAGGGCGAACGCACAACCGTGCGAGGGCCGGGCGGGCGGGGAGTTCTGAACCTGCAGAAAATTGAACGCCAGCCGTACGACCAATTGGTTCGCTCACTCCAGCCGGCCGACCTACTTTATATTCGCAACAATGGTGGGAAGATAGCGCATGTTATTATGTTTCTTGGGGTTGTAGGTGATTCGCCTGACGGCTTGCCGCTGGTGATTGACTCAACCGGCGGAAATCACGAAGATTCCAATGGCAACAAAATTCCGATTGGAATCCATATTCGCCCGTTTGGTCCCAAGTCTTGGTATGCGAAGGATTTTGCGCATGCCCACCGGATCATTCACGGTATTTCACGCGTTCGCCAGGGCGAAGCGCCGCCGCCCGACGAAGGTGGGGCTGAAGAGGTAAATTCCTACTGACCGTTTCATCGGTTCAGGAATTTACTAGCAAATTTGCCATGCCGCTGTATTCCGGCTAGTATCAATGAAATGAACAACACGCCTGAGGCGATTGGCACCTGAGCCGGGATCAGCGTGATTGTTCATTTGATAGCCGGGGTGAGCAATGACTTCCGAAGAATCTTCACCAGCCGCCCGCAGATGCAAGGAAGTGCTGGTTGTCGGTGGCGGATTTGCCGGAATTAATGCTGTCAGGCAACTTGCAGGATCAGGATGCCGTATCTGGCTGATTGACCGTCGCAATCATCACACATTTCAGCCCCTGCTTTATCAGGTGGCCACGGCTGCTCTTTCGCCGGCTGATATTGGCAGCCCGATTCGCTCGATATTCAGGCGTCGTAAAGATGTGCATGTATTGATGGATGAGCTGGTGGGTGTTGACCTGGCCCGCAGGGTCGCCATATTTCCGCAGGGCGAGGCAAATTACGATTATCTTGTGATCGCCTGTGGGGCAACAAACACTTATTTTGGTCGAGACGACTGGGCAACCCATGCCCCAGGCCTGAAAACCACGGAAGATGCCCTGAAAATTCGAAGTCAGGTGCTGGTCGCTTTTGAAGCTGCCGAAATGGAGGCAAATCTTGAAAACCGTCGCGCCAACCTGACGTTTATCGTGGTTGGTGGCGGGCCGACAGGAGTAGAACTGGCCGGCGCCCTGCGGGAAATTGCGACCCAGACTATTCCGCGTGATTTTCGGAATATCGATACGACCCTCACACGTGTCATATTAATTCAGTCGGCCGATCGTGTATTGCCGACCATGCCCGCAGCTCTTTCGGAAAGAGCTTTAAGGGATCTTGAAAGAATGGGTGTGGAGGTGCGGTTGAAAACGAAGGTTACGGATGTCGGTGAAGGCTGGGTGAAAGTCGGCGACGAGAAAATCTCGGCACGGTGTGTTTTCTGGGCAGCCGGTGTGAAGGCCAACCCGGTGACAGCCACTTTAGGCGTTCCGCTTACCAAAAGCGGGCGGATCATAGTGAACGCCGACCTGAGCCTGCCCGGGCACCCAAAAGTTTTTGCCGTAGGCGATATTGCGGCTGTCAGTGATCAGGCAACTGGTGAATTTGTGCCTGAGGTGGCACCAGCAGCCATGCAAATGGGTAAATATGTTGGTAGGTTGATTCGTCAGGAGCTTTTGTCAGGTTCGCTAACCTCGAATCGCATTCCATTTCAATATCGAAATAAAGGCCAGATGGCCACAATCGGCCGAAGCCATGCTGTGGCTGATATCGGTGGCTTTCAGCTTGGTGGGTTTTTGGCTTGGTTGCTATGGGGCCTGGTGCATGTGCTGTTTCTGGTGAGTTTTCGCAACAGAGTCGGTATTTTGATGCAGTGGATCTGGGATTACATCACTTTTTCAAAGGGTGCCCGATTGATTACAGGCCAGTCGATGCCGCAGGTTAAGTCGTATCACAGTGATTTTCTTGTGCCGGTTCATGATCCGCAAAATGAAATCCAACAAAATAAAAACGCCTGAAATTGAAATTCAATTCCAGGCGAGATCGTTCTATTCAGTTGAACAGAGAACTTAGGATTGTCTCATTTTCCTTGCTTTCATGCGACCACGGACGGCGATCATTGCCATGCCGCTTAAGGTGAGCAGGTAAGTGGAAGGCTCGGGGACAGGATTGTTCAGTCTGGCCGTTGTGCTGAACGTATCAAGGCCAATGTAGTCGCCATTATTGTTTGTATCGACGACGTAATACCTAAACCCGATTCGGCCTGTGAAGGTTGAGCTGAAACTGAGGGTATATTGAGTCCATGTTTCAGGATACACGCCGGGTTGTTCCAGCGGATTGATTTCCGTGAGCAAAGTGGTGAAGTCGCCCACGGTTGTCCAGTCAGCGCCAACATTATTACTTGTGCCGTTGGTGCTCAAACGAACCTGCAATCGCGAGGGGTAGGCGCTGTTGCTGATGGTACGTGTGTAAAACGAGAAGGTGTCACCCGTGGTAACATCAAGAGTTGGCGTTATGAACCAGTTACTGAAAACATTGCCAAAGCTGGCGGAAGAGCTGTAATCAGCACGGGCATAAGAGGTTGCAGGGCCCGACTGGGAGAAAAAGTTGCCAGTGACAACACCCTGATACCAGCCGCCGACTGAAGGGTCGTTCAGGGCGGGGCCAGCGTTCTGGCTTTTGTTGATCCACGACCACATCAGCGGATTGCTGTTATTCGTGATCGCACCGACATTATCAAAGCCTTCCATATAGGATGCCTGCAAAGTGCTGCTGAGTGCACAAAGAGCCAGGCAAATCGATCCGGTTTTCAACCATGCGGTTGATTTTTTCATAGACATATCTCTCCTTCCAAAGATTTCAGAGAAATCGGATAGCCACTATTTCGCTCATATGGGAACTTACGATATAAATTTCATATCCGTGACCTGAAAAATGTGGATGTGTTAAAAATGCAACAAACGGGCTGGAAGTGGAATAGATTCATAATGAAAAAAGATGTCGATTTGACTTGTTTGAAATGCAAACGGGTTTCAAAAGGTTATTGGTAAATCTGATTTATCAGCCGTGGCGAATTTTTGTCAAGAAAGCTGCCGATTTGTTTTATGTCGATGACCGAAGATATAATAGATAACAATGTGAGCAGATTGAAACGAAATCGGCGAGCGAAAAGGGGGCCAGCCAATGAGCCCGGGGAACGATAGCCCGCAGAATGCACGCGGGCGGCTTCTGGAATACGCCGAATTTATTGAAGAGCAGATCACTGCTGCCCAGGCGCGGATCAAGTCAAACGACGTTTTTCGTGCTGTGCTTTGGATCATCACCGGGGCCATGGCCCTGCTCTTTGTTGAGATTGTGCTTGACCACACGTTTGAACTGCCGCTGATTGTGCGGCAGGTTACACTTTTTGCGGGTCTCACTGCTGCCGCGACATACGGCTGGTTTCGTGTCATTCGCCCGTGGTTGCGGCGGATCAATCCGCTCTTTGCCGCCAAGAGTATCGAGACGGTTGACCCCCAATTTAAAAACAGTCTGATTAATTACTTACAGATCAGTCAGGATGCCGACAAAGTGGCTCCATCGGTGCTGGCCCAGATGGAAGCAAGGGCCGTGGCTGATCTTTCCCGGGTCGATGTGAACAACGTTGTTGACCCAGCCCCGGTCACTCGGCTGAGCTATGCAATGGCGGCCCTGGTCGTCAGCTTTTGCCTGTATTCGTGGATCACCCCAAAAAGCCTTCTTGATTCAGCCCGAAGAGCGTTTTTGGCCGATATTCAAAGGCCTACTAACAAGAGATTTGTGAATATTCGCCCTGGGGATGCAGAGGATGCACCCAAGGCCATAACCGGCATGCCGCTGGAATTCACGGTTGAAACGCTGGGGGCCCAGCCTGGCAAGGTCACTCTGTTTATCAGTCGCGATGAAGGTAAGACCTTTGCCGAGATGGAGATGAAGCAGGGAGGATCGTTTGCTGATCCGTGGTCGGCGACCATTGAAAAGCTGCCGGGTGAACTACTTTATTACATGGCTGGCGGTGACGGGCGAACGCGCACATACAGGCTGGACCCCGTGCCGGTAGCGATTGTCGAGAAAATCTCGCTTGATTACGAATTTCCTGAATATACGGCAGTGCCAAGGCGTGAAGCTGTTGAGGAAGGCAATGTCGAAGCTCTTCAGGGCACCTGGATCACGGTTCATGCGACGACAAATCAACCGGCAAGGTCGGGTTTTCTTGACTTCAAACCAAATCCGCCAGTGCCTTTGACGGTGACACCAGGCGACCCGAAAAAACTGACAGGGCGGTTTCTGGTGGAAGCCAACGGCCAGTATGCCGTGCGATTCAACAGTGTTGATGGGCAGGCTAACCCGGAGCCAGTGATCTATGACATTAAAGTGGTGAAGGATCTTTCACCAACGGCGCGGTTCATTCGCCCCGAGAGCCCGACACAGCGACCGGCCAACGCACGGGTACCGCTGGTGATTGAGGCCTCTGACGACTTTGGTCTGAAGTCGGTTCAGCTACACGTTCATAAAAATGGAGAAATATTGCAACAGGCTGAGGATCTGATCGACCAGAAGGCTAAAGAGACAGTCAAGCAGCTTCAGCGAACGGTTTCGCTCGACCTTCAGCCGCTTTCAGTTAAGCCTGGCGATAAAATTCAATATTGGCTGACTTTACGCGATAACTGCGATCTTCAGCCCAATAAATTTGAAACACCCCGACAAGTTATTGAGATTATTGATCCGGTCTCGGAACCGAAACGTGAAGAGCTTGCCCAAAACGAGATGGCTCAGGCCCGTGAGCAGACGGGCCAGCAAGACCCGATGAATCAGCAGGGTGAAGGGCAGCAGCAAAACCCGAACCAGAACCCCGATCAGAATCAGCAGAATGCCGATCAGCCGAATCAGAACCAGCGGCAGAATGGTGATTCAAAAGACCCTGAAGAGAAAAAAGAGCAGGATAAGCAGCAGGGTAAGAGCAAAAGCAACCAGGGCGATGCTTCAGAAGCCGCCGACCCCAGCGAAAATGCCAAAGAGGGTGGTAAGGAAGCCCCTGACGCCAAGCCCCAACCTTCCGATTCAACCCAAAAGAATCAGCCCCAGTCGAAGTCAAAAAACAGCGGACAAATAGGTAATTCAAGCCCTGATGACCCACAGAACAAGCAGCAGAATGGCGAATCAGGCGGCAACGACTCGAAGAATCAGCCTGAGAGCAAAAAGTCTGATCAGCCGAAGAAGAACCAGCAGCCGGCAGGCAAGAATCAGCAGAAAAATGCGGGCAAAGCCGGTGATATGAATCAGGAAAATCCTGAACAGCCCATGGATCCCGGGAATAATTCGGATCAGCCCACTGAAAAGTCGGCCCAGAAGCCGGAAAATAGACAGCAGGGTGAGAATCAGGCCAAATCAAAGCAGAAAAGTGGCGAAAAGCCACAACCCGGCGAGAAGCAGCCAAACCAGCCTGGCGAGAATGGCGAAAAGCCCATGAACCAGCCAGGCGAAAAATCTGAAAATGATCAGCCGAAAGGTAACGATCGTAAGAACGAAAATGATTCTGCGAGTAAAAGTCAGAACAAGGGTCAACCCAAGGCAGGCGACCCGCAAAAAGGCTCGGGCGAGAAGCCTGAGGGCGAGCAGAATCAGTCGAACGAGCTACCCAAAGGCAACCCTGATGAAATGAAGAATGGCGAGCCCGGCAAAAATACGCCGCGAGATGTCTCAGCCGAAGATCGTCAGAAACTTGACAAACTGCGTAAAGCCCTGGGGCTTGACCAGGAGCCACAGGATCAGCCAAACGCTGAAAATAACCCCCCTGGCGAAGAGTCAAAACAGGGTGGCGACCCGCAGAAAAAGGCGGGTGATCCGTCGAAATCAGGCGATGAATCAAAGCCTGGTGATGAATCAAAGCAGGGTGGCGACGAGCAGAAAAAGGCGGGTGATCCGTCGAAACAGGGAGACGATCAGGGCAAATCGGCCGAGACGAAGAAATCGTCTGGCGACCCTGGGAAACAGGCTGGAGACGAGCAGAAGAAGGGCGAACCGGAAAAATCAGGTGGCGATTCGCAGAAAAAAGCCGCAGGGCAGAAGCCGGGCGATGAAAATAAGCAGAAGCCGGGCGATGAACCTAAGCAGGGTGGCGACCAGTCGAAATCGGGTGATGGTCAGGAAAAAGCAGGTTCTGATCAGCCCAAATCTGATGATGAAGCAAAGAAGTCTGGCGATCAGGCGAAGTCAGCTGAAGCGAAAAAGGCAGGCGGTGAGCCAGCGAAATCGGGTGATCAGCCAAAGCCGGATGAGTCGAAGAAGTCTGGCGGCGAACAGCCCAAGGGCAAGGGGCAGGGTGAAGGCGAAAAGCCAAATGGCAACGCACCCGACGAGAAGGAAAAGGGCAGTTCAGAGAAATCTGGCGAAGAGAAGGGTCGACCCGGCGAACTGCCGAAAGACACACCCAAAGCCGGCGGCATGCGTGAAGGCGGCACAGAAGCCGAAAAGCAGGCCGATACTTCAACGCCCACACCCAGATCACAAGAGCCTGACCAACCTGGTGAATCGAACAACCTTACACCCCAGCAAAAAGCTGATCAGCGGTTGCTCAAGCGTCTGCGCGAGATGGTCAAACGCGACGAAATTACCAAAGATCTGGAAGAGGCCAGTGGCCTTTCCCGCGAGGAGATTGACCAGTTTGTCCGCCGCTATGAGCCGCCCGCGGAAGAGAAGCGAAGTCGAGGGGACGAAGGCCCTGGCGAGATCCTGACCAAGAGATCGGCTGAAGAAAAGGAACGCCGTGTGAATCTGCCGGCCAATTTGCCCGGCGGGCAGGTTACCAGCCGCACGTCCCGGAATTCAGGCATGGCTGGCGACGACAACCAGCATGGTAATTTTGAAGGAGCCCGCTCGCGAATTCCGTCTGCCCTTCGTGCCCGGTTTGAAGCCTATCAGAAAAGCCTTTCACGCTCGGCCGGCGGCGCATCGTCTGCCCCGGCGCAGGGCTCGGGCAATTCTCCCGCGGCCGCCCCATCCGCCAGTGCCAATTCCGGCAGCGGCCAGCCAGGATCGAGGTAATTTGATGACTCCTCCGGCCCTTTCCCTCATGGACCAGGCCCGGCCGCTTGCCGAACCGCTTGCAAAAATCGCCCCCGAGCATCCTCGCCGCTATCTTGCCGCGTTTGATCCGCAGGATTTGCCAAATCATTTTACTGATGTTCTAGTAATTGGCGGCGGTCTTGCCGGCATGCGGGCGGCAATCGGGATTCCTGCACCCTATCGCGTTCTTGTAGTGACCAAGCAGGAATTGCAGGAAAGCAACTCGGCCTATGCTCAGGGGGGAATTGCCGGTGTGCTTGACCCTGAAGATGCATTTGCTGATCACATTGCTGATACGCTGGCTGCCGGCAAGGGCATGTGCGACACGAGTGTTGTTCAATCGGTGGTGACAGAGGCCCCAGAGCGAATTGCTGAACTTATTGACTGGGGCACACGCTTCGACAAGGAAAATGGCACAGTGGCACTTGGCCGCGAAGGTGGCCACTCACATGCCCGCATTGTGCATGCCCTGGGCGATGCCACCGGCCGCGAAGTGATGCGGGCCGTGATTGCCAAAGCCGAAACGCAGAAGAACCTGCGGTTTTGGCAGAACAGCTTCACAGTTGACCTGATCACCTACGAAGGTCGCTGTCGGGGTGCGATTGTCTGGGACCGCAAGCGAGGCATGTCAATTGTCTGGGCCAGGGCTGTGGTGCTGGCCACAGGCGGTGCCGGCCAGCTTTATCGGGAATCGACCAACCCGCCGATTGCAACTGGCGACGGCCATTCCCTTGCCTTCCGTGCCGGGGCACGTCTGCGCGACCTTGAATTCATGCAGTTTCACCCCACAGTGCTTTATATCGCCGGTTCGAGCCGCCACCTGATTACCGAAGCCGTTCGTGGTGAAGGGGCATATCTGCGAGACCGCGATGGCGTTCGTTTCATGCCTGCCGCTCATCCGCTGGCCGAACTTGCCCCACGTGATGACGTCTCGCGTGCCATCTGGGACAGAATGGCTGCCACCCAGCACCCGTGCGTCTATCTTGATTTGTCGCACCTTGACAGCAGCCATGTTCTTAAGCGATTTCCGGGCATTGCCGAGCTTTGCAAGGGCTTTGATCTGGATATCACCAAAGACCTTATTCCGGTTCGCCCCGGGGCCCACTACTACATTGGTGGCGTCGAGGTTGACAGCCACGGACGAAGCACGGTTCCTGGCCTTTGGGCTGCGGGCGAAGTCACCAGTTCGGGCTTGCACGGGGCTAACCGTCTGGCTTCCAACAGCCTTCTGGAAGGGCTTGTTTATGGGGCCAGGGTGGCTGAAGATATTCTGGCCGGGCTGGGGCTTGAGAAAAATCTGCCACTGGTTGTTCCGCCTGTCAGGTGTGCTGCGCCGCTGACGCCGCAGGGCCTGCGGATAGATATCGCAGATGTTAAACACGCCTTAAAGGCGCTCATGGTGCGTTCTGTGGGGCTGGCACGCGAGCAGCACAAGCTGAAGGAGGCTGCGGATCAGGTCGATTTCTGGAGCCGATATGCCCTTGAGCAGGTTTTTGACGATCCGGAAGGCTGGGTCTTGCAGAATATGCTGACACTGGCCAGGGCCATGATCGACGCGGCCCTGACCCGTGCTGAAACCAGAGGTGTGCATTTCCGCACCGATTTCCCGGCATCTTCTCAAGAATGGTACCGGCACATCACTTACATTCTTGAAGAATCTCGAGCGACTGCCGCGAATTTGGTTTGAGTTTCTAATTCACTCCCCTGCAATGCTTTAGCCATTCACTTGCAGGGTGTTGCTGCATAAATGATATTACGATTGGCGGATTAAGCCTTTTTTTCTGACTTCTGTATCAGTGAGGAAGTTTTGTGTAATCTGAAGTCATGAAAGTTCGAGGGAGGGATGAATCACTGACCCATGAGCGCTATCGTGTCGAAAGCAAATACCAATTCTTCCATTTTTCACGCCCGGTTGCAGCAGTTGGCCGAAACGCTGAACAAATGGGCCACGGTGCAGATGCCGGTCT
>JBJTRR010000711.1:0-2627 GCA_046076185.1 bacterium
TGGCTGGAACAAATTCGGTGTTGCTGACACCTTATCAGCCGCGAGGCTTCAGCCTGAAAAATATTCGGCTCTCGATTCTCGGGGTAACGAAAACTTCGGTTGAGAGTGCCACTGGTGCTTATCTTGACGGTGCCAGAACAGGCGTGGCTTCTAACTTTTATGGCGATGTGCCAGTGCAAATCACAGCCATGAAATTTGCATCAGCCCGGGCGACACGCCGGATTGTCTGATCCTGTCACAAATTAGCGAACTTTTCAGGGAGATGTGCCTTTGCGGGCACATCTTCTTTTCTTTAGGTTAGTGATTATTCGTCGCGAATCGGCCCGCATTCACGCTGCATCTGGGCTACAATCTGTGCCATTTCATCCATGGCCAGGCAAGCCGTTTCAACCGACCTCAAGATTGGGGCAATACGTTGCCGCTCAAATTCCTCGGCCTTCTGGTCCTGCCAGTGCTCGCGTGCCGCACCAACCACATTTGAAAAATCAAGGGCTGCACTTTTCAGCCGGCCTGCTGCCGAATGGCTCATGCCTTGGGCTCCTCATTTTCAGTTGATGGTGTCGGGCTTGTTGTTCCGCCGGATGAACCCGCAGAAGAGGCTTTCGGCGCAGCGATGGCAGAATAGGCTTCAATGGCTTGTATAAGGCTGTCAAGAAACTCGCCATGGCGTTCAATGCCGCCACCAACTTCATCTTTAATACCACGCATGCGGGCATTGAATTCGCTGACATCGCGTTCAAATCGCATGCGCCAGCGACGGATCGCCTCAAGCCGCAGGCGGGCTTTCTCAAGCTCACCTTCCAGCCTTTTGACTTCCTGCTTCTCTACCGTATCAAAAGCGGGCCTGTCAGTGCCCTGGGCTTGCAATCGCTTGCGAAACAGGGCATTTTTTGCTTCGTTCAGCTCGACTTCCAGCCGCTTCATGCGCGATTGCCAGTAACTTGGCATTTCGTGCTCAAGCCAGTGCCAGATTCGCCGAAGGTCCATGTCGGTTCCATTGACTACGGCCTGTGCTTCCTCCTGAAATTTCATCAGGGCCGCCTTCACAGCCTGAAGCACTTCAATTGACTGCACATGAACCGGCCCGCTCATTTTAGGCACCCCAAGCTTCAATTGGTTTGTCGGCTAAACGAATATCAGCCCTGTTCCTTGAAAACGATGTCAATGGCAAGGCCTGCTGCCAGCATCAGTGAAGCCGTGGCATGGTCGCCCAGTGCCTCATAGGTTTCGCTCAATGAAATGATGTAGTTATCAGCCGAAGTAAAAAATTCCTTACCCAAGCCCGCCCACTGCTTGGTGACCACACCCAGCTCGGTTCCGGATGAATCAAGAAACCGGAAATTCCAGCCCTTCCAGTCGCCTTTCACGTCGGCCACCATGGTGCCGGTCGTATCCATAACCGTGAAGCCGCCGCCAAGGCTGAAGAGCTTGCTGCGAAGCGTGCCAAATTCGGCCCCGTGTGAATCGCAGACAACCACGCTGACTCTCAAAAAACCGGGCTTCTTCTTAAGTGAAAAAAGCGGTTCATCGCCTTCCTGCTCGTAAATATTGATCGTCGTCGGCAGAAACCGCTTGTTCACCAGAATCCTGAGTGCCTTGGCCCAGCCCGGTGGTTCATCTTTCGCCAGGCCAATTGGCTGATTGGTGTCAGGATCAAAAATATCATAGGCATCCGTCAGTTTGACAAATGCCACACGCTCTTTCACGAAAAATTTGCGATAGTCCAGCAGCATCTGTCAAACTCCTGTCAAAGCCTTCGACGAATTGAGTGTAAAGATCTGGATCAGTGAATCTCACGCAGGTCAAACATCGGGTTAACCACAAGGCCGGTCAGCAGCTTGGGGTAGAAATAAGTGCTTTTCGGCGGCATGGTCTCGCCGCCTGAGGCAATCGCCTGCACATGATCCATCGTGGCCGATGGCACCAGCGCCGCAATATCCCACGACTTCTCTTCAAGCACTTCATTCAGCAAGTGCACATATTTGAATTTGGCAATAGATTCGGCCTGTAGCAGTTCCTTCATAACTAGCTCGCGAAGAATTGACACACCAAGGCTTCGCCATTCGGCCGACTGAGCCGGGCAAAGTGCGTCCATGCGTGCGTCATCACGCAGGCTGGCCACCACCCATTCCTCGTCGGCCGCAGTGCCAAAGCCAATTCGCGACTGATCGCCAGAGCTTTCAACAAAGTCCCAGGCCGCCCGTGCGGCATCAGGCCCGCTACCAAATTCCCTGATTTCAAACTGGCTGCCCAGCTTTTCAGCCAGGTCGGCCTTGGTCAACCGCCCCAGGCCTGAAATCAGCCGGTGTGTCGGCAGAATCAAAAGCCCAGGGTCGCTCATTGAGACAAGTGTCATCATCACAAAATTGGCTGGGTCATCAGGCCCACTCATCTTGCCTTCAGCCGCCAGCCGCTTTTGATAATTCAGGCCCGTTTCATAGCGGTGGTGCCCGTCGGCAATAAACACCGGCTTGTCAGCGATCAGCCCACGCACGGCTGTAAGAGTGGCATCGTCCGTCACTGGCCACATACGGTTAATCACGCCCAGATGATCAATCGCCGTGATTGGCGTCCGATCCTTCACGCCTTTTTCAAGGGCCATCAGCACTTCATTGGTTTCATCAGGA
>JBJTRR010000712.1:0-2704 GCA_046076185.1 bacterium
ATAGCCAACCTGGTCACCTGTACTGGTTCCCACCAGGCTGTTAGTGGAAGAGACATTCCCCGAAACACCCGATGTGCCGCTGCCCCAGGTCACCGCCCCGGCATTCGACACTGAGCCGTTTTTCCAGTTAGAGCTTCTTACGACATAGTTGCCGTTAGTAAGAGCCGTCACGCCGCCCAAGCCAACGTAATCATTTTCACTGGTTCCCACCAGGCTGTTAGTGGAAGAGACATTCCCCGAAACACCCGTTGTGCCGCTGCCCCAGGTCACCGCCCCGGCATCTGCCACTGAGCCGTTGTCCCAGATAGAGCTTCTCACGATATAGTTGCCGTTCGAAAGGGCCGTCACGCCGCCAGAGCCTACATTATCATTAGCACTGGTTCCCACCAGGCTGTTGGTTAAAGAGACATTGCCCGTTATGCCCGTGGTGCCGCTGCCCCAGGTCACCGCCCCGGCATTCGTCACATTGCCGTTGTCCCAGTTAGGGCTTATCACGACATAGTTGCCGTTAGTAAGGGCCGTCACGCCGGAAGAGCCAACCCGGTCATTCGCACTGGTTCCCACCAGGCTGTTGGTGGAGGAGACATTGCCCGAAACACCCGATGTGCCGCTGCCCCAGGTCACCGCCCCGGCATCTCCCACTAAGCCGTTGTCCCAGAAACGGCTTATCACGACATAGTTGCCGTTCGTGAGGGCCGTCACGCCGCCAGAGCCAACCTGGTCATTTGATCTGGTTCCCACCAGGCTGTTGGTGGAAGAGACATTGCCCGTTATGCCCGTTGTGCCGTTGCCCCAGGTCACCGCCCCGGCATTCGACACTGAGCCGTTTTTCCAGTGAATGCTTATCACGACATAGTTGCCGTTGGATAGGGTCGTCACGTCGCCCAAGCCAACGTAATCATTAGCAGTGGTTCCCACAAGGCTGTTGGTGGAGGAGACATTGCCGGAGACACCCGTGGTGCCGCTGCCCCATGTCACCGCCCCGGCATCTGTCGCTGAGCCGTTGTCCCAGTTAAGGCTTCTCACGACATAGTTGCCGTTCGAAAGGGCCGTCACGCCGCCCGAGCCTACCTGGTCACCTGTACTGGTTCCCACCAGGCTGTTGGTGGAAGAGACATTTCCGGAAACACCCGTTGTGCCGCTGCCCCAGGTCACCGCCCCGGCATTCGACGCTGAGCCGTTGTCCCAGATACGGCTAATCACGACATAGTTGCCGTTCGTGAGGGCCGTCACGCCGTCAGAGCCAACATTATCATTGGCTGAAGTGCCTTTCAGGGTACTGATCAGTTGCCCCGAAAATCCGTTGAAAAGGTAAACCGCCCCGGCATTTGTGCCGCCTGCGTCATCGTAAGGCGATGTGACCACCACATTTCCGGAGGTCAGAACCAGAACAGTCCAGCCAAACTGGTTACCGGGATTCGGGTTAGGGTCAGTCAGTTGAGCGATGGAAAAATTCAGGGAAAGATTACCCGAGCCATCGCCATCAGAATCGGCCGAGAGTGTTTGAACTCCACCGTTAGTGAGAATCGGCTGGGTAATCACGATATCTGCCGTGGCCGCGAGCGAGATCGGCCCACCTGCCGTGGTGAGCGATCCGGCCGTCTGAATGATGTTGGCCCCGGTCATGGTAATATTGGCTGAGCCTGTAGCATTCAGGTTGGTATTCACCAGGACCGATTCAACACCAGAAACCGAAAGGCCCTGTGACAGAGAAAATGCGGAACCAACACCAAAATTAACAGACTGACCTGACAGCGAGCCGCTGTCTGTGACCCGGATTCCTGTCACGTTTGCACTGGTGAAGCTTGAGCCGGCACCTGTGATAGAACCTGTGCTTGAGAGTGTGATTGAGGCTCCGTCGTTGGTAAGAGTGAAGATCTCTCCGATTGCATCAAGATTCACCGTCAATAATCCGCTTGAGAAGCTGGTCGTGGCCAGCAACTGCCGCTCTTCCAGCAGGTCAAGCAGGGCATCTTTGAGTATCCTGTGCGATCGCCTGGCCTTGTTGGCCTTAACAGCTTTGACACGAAATGCAGAAATCAGGCGTGAAATCAGAGATACTCGGTTCATTGTGTTTAAACCCTGCAAATTGCTGTGGTCAGTTCGTGGCCATTTCGCGATCGGATGTCTGCTTCACAGTATTCAAAATAAGGCGTTGGTTTTCTATCATAATCTTTCATTTTTTCTGGAATATTTCAAAAGACTCCCAAACAACTTGATTTATAGCTTTTGCATGTTTGATATTTTTACAAAAAGCAACAGGCTTGTTGTCTTGTGTAGTTGGTCTTTTACAGGTTCACATACAATCAGGCAATCCCAGGTTCGGGAGATATTGGTCAGTAGATTGGCAAATCAGTAAAGACATTAAAAGGGGCTGTAAGACTTTATCCAATGAATTCAAGCCGCCAAATTGACGACTTGAAACACCAGATCATTAATCCGCAGATCATATCAACCCAGATACTGTTCCTCGGTGACTTCTTCCAGCCATTCAGTGGTTTTGCCATCAAGTTCCTCCTGAATGGCAAAGTGTGTCATGGCTGTATCTGGCGTGGCACCATGCCAGTGTTTTTCGCCAGGTGGGAACCAGACGACGATGAATTTTGAAATAAACGGAAATCACGTCACCTTACGTGTGTAATTCACCCGGCGGCCCTTCTGGAGTGTCACCAGGTTCAGGTCAAGGGCGTTGATCTTGCCATCG
>JBJTRR010000713.1:0-2192 GCA_046076185.1 bacterium
ACTTACATAGGACGATTGATGCTATTTGCGTGGCTGTCTTGATATTTGAATAGAACCAGTGAGAATCGTTGGACGCATGAGAAATCTATACAAAACTCTACGGGCAAAAGTATAATTTAATATAATCGGAAAATAACAAGATCGGTTCCGGTCGTGCCCGAGAGAGTGAACCAACCATGACACCTGCCCCTGTGATTTCTCGTCGCTCGCCAGCTTTCTCAATCATTCTGGCTCTCGTTGTCGCCAGCTTTGGCCCGATTCATTCCACAAAATCGCAGGATGAATCGCCGAAAGAAAGCCCGGCAGTGCGTTTGCTGAAAAGCGGCAAGGTTCCGCCGGAACGACTTGGCACAGTCTTCTCGATTCTGAGCCGCAATGGCAACGCCGCCGATCTGGCCGTTCTTCTGGAAAAAGCCGCTGACCCGGCCGCATTTCCTGCCGACATTCGTGCCAAGGCGTTCGAAACTCTGGCCGACGCTGCCGCCAATCGCAAAGTGGTCCCCGCCGGCAATCTTGAAGCCATCCTCAAAGTGCTGCCCCAACAAGGGCAAAAAACCGACACCGCCCTGTTTCGCTCGGTCATGCGTAATATCACTGCCTGGAAGTTGACGGCTGCCGGTAAACCTCTCGCTGAGCTGGCTAGATCTAATAAAGTGGCCGACGATGTCCGTTCCGAAGCCATGAGCGGCCTGGCCCAACTTGGCGGCGACGAAAACCTGGCGATTTTAAGCGATCTATCAAATGCCAAATCACCGCTGAAAACCCGAGTGCTTGCCTTGGGCTCGCTGGCTGCCGTTGACCCGGCCAAAGCCGCCAAACCGGCGGTGGAACTGATGAGCGGTGACTCAACTCCTGCCGGTGCCGACCTGAACCGGATACTTGTCGGATTTTTGAACAAAACAAGCGGCCCCGAGACTCTGGCAAAAGCCATTGAATCAGCCAAGATTCCTCAGGATACTGCCAAGCTTGCTCTGCGGCAACTCTATGCCATTGGCCGCAGCGATTCTACACTCGTCACAGCACTGAGCGCCGCAGCCGGCATTGCCACGGAAGTCAAACCTTTGACCGATACCGAACTAAAGGCCCTGATGGCGGAAGTAGCCGAAAAAGGCAATGCCAAACGTGGCGAAGAGATCTTTCGCCGCGAAGAGAATTCATGCCAGAAATGCCACGCCCTGGCCGGTGCCGGCGGGCAGGTTGGGCCTGAGCTTTCTGATGTAGGCAGCGTCTCGCCGGTTGATTACCTGCTCAATTCAGTGGTCACACCCGAGCTTGCCGTTAAAGAACTTTATCAGATGATGACCGTGCTGACGACCGATGGCCGTATTGTGCAGGGCATTATTATTGACCAGGACGACCAGCGGCTTAAGCTGAAAGACGCCGAGGGCAAGGAATTTTCTCTGACAAATGCCGAAATTGAAGAGAAAAAAATGGGCGGGTCGCTGATGCCCAAGGGCCTGCCAAACCTGATGACACGCCAGGAATTCGTGGATCTGATAAGTTTTCTGTCAGAGCTTGGCAAGCCCGGTGACTACGCCCGTAAGACATCAACGACCATCCAGCGATGGCGCGTGCTAAATAACCCGCCCGAGGAACTTTCTGCCCCTGCACCTGATAATCAGGTGATCCAGACGGTGCTGAATGCCCCTGAAACTTCGTGGATTTCAGCCTATGGCAAATTCGACGGCAATTTGCCGATGGGCGAATTGCTTCGCAAGATTACCTCGAAGCCCGGGGTGATTTACCTTCAGGGCGAGGTTGACGTGCAGGGCAGGGGGCAAACCCGCATCATTCTGCCTTCGACTGAAGGTGTGACGGCATGGGTCAATGATCAGCCGATTCGCCTGAATCAGCCCAACCCGGCAAACCAGGCACAGGTCAAAAAGGCACAGGCCGACCGTATCAAATCACAGGCCAGGCAATTGCCGGGCCAGTTTTTGATTCCAATTGGCAAGTCAAAGATCACTCTTCGAATCGACCTTTCAAAATACAAAAACGACTCCGTTCGTGCCGAATTCGGCAAGGTGGAATTCGGCCAGGCGATACTTACGGCCGTCGGAGGGAAGTAATATTTTGAGCCCAGTCATGATCGCTGGCTGGGCAATGTTTTTTAAGATAAATTTATCAAACAATTTTCTTGTTGACGCATGTCGGTTTTTGTATTTTTAAATAGGTAATTTGTAGTTTGGCAT
>JBJTRR010000714.1:0-3707 GCA_046076185.1 bacterium
TCTCACGCAGCTTAAATTCTGGTTGCCAGCCATGGTCGCATCGGTTCTCCTGATTGCAGCGCACCTTGCCCAAAACAGCAGATTGTTGGCCAGGGACGAAGTCGATTACGCCGTGGCTGCTGGCCAGGGCTTCGTATCCAATTATTTTGACTCGACAGCCTTGAGCCCCTCTGATTTTATCCGTTTTATCAAAGCCAGGCTAAAAAATCAGCCTTGCCAATTTGGTAAATATTATGATGAAGAGAACGATGTTTTCATTCGCCGACACATGCACCCGCCTTTATTGCAATACCTGATCAACGTCGCAGGCATGCGCCACATGACCGACGGTCGGCACGATCAGATTCTGCTGTCATTTCAGTTTGCCGGCGGACTCGTATTAATTGTATTAATCAATACGGCCGTCCTTTTCATTGCTAACAAGCCGATTGATCTAATCACCGGATTTGCTCTCGCCACTTCTTCTTTTCTTGCCGCTTTTCACCTCACCCGTGAAATACAATATCATCTCTGGTTTGCAATTTCATTGATCATGGTTTCATTTGGCCTGGGCAGATATTTCGATCGACCCAATTACAATAATGCAATCAGGCTGGGTGTGCTGCTTGGGCTTTCATTTCTTGCACTTGAAACAGGGCTATTTGCAATGGCCATCGCTCTCTTTCTGATCAGCCTGAGAATACATCCTAAATTTAATCGGCAATTTTTCCGAAACCTTTACATATCAATTCCTTTTCGTCAATTCGCGGTCATTTCTGTCGTCATGGCCCTTACAATATTTCTGCTTTGGCCAGCCTCGCTACTGAAACTATCGCTGCCCCGGATCCTGGCAATCTATGCTTATCGTCTTTACCTGGGCAACGAATACGCGGGCGGCAATCGTGTCTATTTTTCACTGCTCTTTCGCACATTGCCGCTGATACTGGCTGGTGGGATTGGTATTGCTACTGGGTGGCTGAACCGGAGAAAGCCACAAAACCACTATCATCAGGCATTTGCTGGTCTTGGACTCTGTTATGGCCTGCTGATGTTGAAATTCATGCTGAATATTACTTATATGATTCCAGCTCTTGCATTGCTTTCAATCTCCGGTCTGGTGGCTTTGGTTGAACTCAAAAAATCAAGATTCAAATCCATCGCTTCGATTATTCTCGTAGGGTTGACAGGCTGGGTTTATTCAAGGGAGAAACCGCTTGTGGTTTTTGCCACGCCTCAAGGGTTGCAAAATCTGGCGACACTGATTGAAAAACATCCTCATCCTGTATTGATCGAAGCTGGTCATATTTATCAATACTACCTACCCGAGTTGCAATCGAAAATTGAGAATATCACGATTTCATCAAGTGGCGATTTCATCACGATTCGTAAAAATATGAAATACGAGTCTATCGCCATCGATCAGATGAAAAATCATCTGATTCTTTTCTACAACCGCCCGAATACACTCGTTTCTCCTGTTGAAAATCGTATTCGTACCCATTCCGAACGACTCGTCATACCTGGAATCATGGCCCGTGCCTATCTTATAACAAGCCCGTGACAGAAGTTTAAGAATCCCTATCTTAACCTAAGTTTAATCCAGTCGCTTGCCTTCAAGCTTGGGTTACGTGAGGGCTTCTAAAACTTGACGGATTATCCATCGAGCAGATGAACAATAGATCATAAAATGAACTGAGATTGTCACATTTCTGAAAATCGGTTACAAAACCATTGATGGAATCATTGGGATTTCGTCAGTAATTCCAGTGCAATCCGGCAGGAAACAAAGCCGTTGATTGTTTGGAAACCGCCTGGAAACAGATTAATGAGCCGTCAGTGGATTTTTCATACGCCTCATCTGTCGATGCCAAGATTATGCATTATTCTGCCAGTGCATAACGAGCAGGCGAATCTTCCGGTTCTTTATCGTCGTCTGACCGATGTATTATCCCAATCGACCGCTTCATGGAATCTGATTTTTGTGGATGATGGCAGTCGGGATGGGGGCCCTGAATGGCTTTCGGCCGCTGCAAAAGTTGACCCTAAAGTGACAGTGGTTACCCTGAGCCGGAATTTTGGCCACCAGGCTGCGGTGACGATTGGTCTAGAGTTGCTTGACGGGCGAGACGATTACGATGCTGCCATCATCATGGATACAGACCTTCAGGATCCTCCTGAACTTATTCCCGGGCTCGTTTTGAAGTGGCACGAGGGAAATGAAATTGTTCATGCCGTCAGGCAGAATCGGCAGGAAACCCAGGCCAAAAAATTGGCCTATTGGGCATTTTACAGAATTTACAGGGCCCTGGCCGATGTTGATGTACCGCTTGATTCCGGCGACTTCAGCCTGATAAGTGCTGATGCCGTGCAAGCAATAATCCGACTGCCTGAGAAAAACAGGTTCCATCGAGGCCTTCGGGCGTTTGTCGGATTCAGGCAGGCGACAGTGGCTTATGATCGACCGGCAAGATTTGCAGGAAGCAGCAAATACAATTTTGTGAAACTAGTAAGGCTGGCACTTGAAGGGCTTGTCAGTTTCTCGTCGCTGCCGCTCAGGCTGGTCAGCCTGATGGGAATCATGACATTGATTTCATCCATTTTTTTGTTGATGTGGGTTTTAATGGATGCATTTTCAGCCCAGACTGCACCCAGAGGTTGGGCCAGTCTGACAGGAATTGTGCTTTTCATCGGTTCTGTGCAAATGATTGCGCTGGGAATCATTGGCGAATACCTGAGGCAAATATTCCTTGAAACCAAGCGTCGCCCCGCAGCAATCATCAGTTCCATTCAGGGATATCAATATCATAAAAACACTGGGGAAATGCCAAAATCGAAATGCAATGATGATTCAGGCTACTTAAAAACCGGCACTGATTTCGATTTGATTCAGATGAAGTTAAGCAAATGATTGAAATTTGGTCGGAACCCACGGCAGCACAGGCTGATGACAACATGCCGCAGGAAATTCTGACACGGCTAGGCAGCCATATTTCAATTCATCCGTGGTGGCATGCCAGGGCAAAAATTGTTGAAAAAAAAATTCAATTACATTATCAAAACAAGTTGATATCGATTCTTGATGTTGGATGTGGCTGGGGAGTGACATTAAAATATTTGGAAAAGGCTGGGCACGAGGTTTGGGGGCTTGATGTTGGAATTGATGCATTAAATTTGCTTGATGAGCCAGGCCGTCGATTGATTTTGGGTGACGTGGAAAATGGCCGGATTCCTGAAGAAATGGAAGGAAAATTTGATGCAGTTCTGGCACTTGATGTGCTTGAGCATCTTGATTTTCCAGAGAATGCCTTGAAAAATTTAATAAAATTAACACGTCCAGGCGGGTTAATCATGGTTACAGTGCCTGCCATGATGGAACTCTGGTCAGAATTTGATGAAATTCAGGGGCACCGCAAAAGATATGAAAAACACGAGCTTACTCAGTTGTTTGAAAAAGCCAGTGAACTTGAAGGTTTACAGGTCGTTTACTGCTGGCCCTGGCTTGTTACTATGGCAAAACTGACCCGGCGGAAAAAAATTTCCGGGTGCTCTCATGAAAAAATCATTGAACCATGGAAGATCTATGAAAAATATGTAAAACCCGGCCCACTTGTAGTCAGGTGTCTAATGAAATTCGGATTTCGACTTTCAGAGGGTCAGATTATGCGTGGCACTGCCCTACAGGCCACAACTATCCTGGCAACAGCTATTCGAAAAAAATAAGGAAATAG
>JBJTRR010000715.1:0-9396 GCA_046076185.1 bacterium
GTATCATGACAATCGTCGGGAAGCTCGACCCTGATCGAAAAACTACAGGCAGGGCTATGGCAGCAGCCCACGCCTCAGCCGAGATTTCATTCAGAGCCCACGCCGACCACCCGCCAACAGTGGCTATGACAAAAGCAAGAAAGCCGGGACGAAGGCCGGCCGAACTTCGGCAAATGATGATCGAAGCGGCAACCACCAGAATGACCGGGGCCAGACCTCCGCAGAGAAAGGCGATTGCCGTATAAATTCCAGTGCGAAGCCGTAATTGGCCACGCTGGGCAATGGTGTCGTTCAGGGCCAGCACCAGGCCTGCACCTAGATAGAAGTCAATGCCCATTTCGCCTGTGCGATGCAGCAAAGCCACGCTGCTGAACCAGCATAAAGCCACAGCCAGGGCTGCGGTTTTACCGGATTTCCATTCCGTGCGCAGCGTGATTGCAATACCGATCAGGCCCGCACAGATTACGGATGTCCAGCGAATCGATTCCTGACCCGGGTTCCATTTCTCAATAACACTGAAGGCCTTAAGCAGTGCCACTGGGCCCGGATAAATGCCGGGGTCAAGCCCGCCAAAGCTCTGCCCCACAGGGCCAAACGATTCACGGGCCGCCATGCCCAGGCGTGCTTCCTGCGAGCCAATTTCAAGTCTGGTAGCACCCCACACAAGAAACGTGCAGGAAATGGCCACAAAAGCCAGAAGCCCCATGGCATGGCTTAAAAACGGCATGCCGGCAAGTGAATCGGCCAGCACTCCGGCAGGCGTCTGGGTCGGTGTGGCAGCGGCTGAACCGGTTTGAAGAACAGGCGCCTGCATAGTTTCATTGGCCATCAGGCCGGATGAAGCGTGGGGGTGGCTCATCGGGTGACCTCGGCAGTGGCTTTCTCTGACTGACTCACAACAGCAGCGGGTTCGGTTTTCGGTAGCTGGATGGGCGGCAGCGGATTTTCGGAAGCATCGCGAATCTCGCTGTTTGGCGACTTTTCCTGCATGCCATAGATGTAGCCGGTGATCCAGCCAAGCGGGTACGATTGTCGTTGCATTTCTGCAGAAACGTCATCAATCGTCCAGCCATCGCGGGCAAAGCGATAAAACGCCACCGCCGCGCCTGTTCGACAAGTGCCACGGGCACAGTGCATCAGCACAGGCTGCCTGTCGGGGTTATCAAGCGTTTTCATCAATTCGCGAAACTGGCCGGCCTCGCCAAAACCATCGCCCGGCATGGGCAGATTCAAAAAAGCCACTCCCATTTTCCGGGCAATTTCAGCTTCTTCAGCAATGGCATTCTGCCCGACCTGAAAATTGACAAGCGTCTTGATTCCGTAAGTTGTAATTGCTTCCTGAAGCTGTGCCGGGCTAAGTTGGCCGCTGCGGTAAAGCAGTCCGGGCTTGACAGTGTCAAACCTGTCCCAGATCACTGTCTCTGACACATGATTCAGACCCAGACCAACGCCCGTGCCGACAAGGGCAACCAGAAACACGGCAGGGGCGATGATTTTCAGGCGTGCCCTGCGGCCGGGGCTTCCATGCGGCTGGTCAATTCGCAGATGGTGGGGTGTGTTTTGCGATTCAGACATGGCGATCAGCCCGATTTTTTGGCGTTGGTAGAGGTGATCTGGGTTTTGTCGGTCACTCGCGGCGTCACAATCTGCTTTTCCAGCCGCTCGTCGCCCAGGTCTTCGTGATGCAGGAAGACCCTAAGCCTGGAAAGCCCTGGCTTGACGGCTTCCACCCTGATAACAAGTGTCATCTCCTGCCCGGCCGGCAGATGATCAATCTTCGGAAATGTTGTTTGCTTCGGGTCTTTCGGGTCGAACTGCACGTTGCCCTCATGGCCATCGGTTTCAATCGCCTTGAGATTTTCCGAAAGTTCGGCCGAGATCAGCAGGTTTTCAGCGTCCTTCGTGCCATTATTACGAATGTTGATGATGTAATCGGTCGTGTCTCCGACATCAATAATTCTGGCTTTTTCACTGATCTGAAAATCAACATCAGCCACACCCGTTACAAGCGTCGTTACCGACTGTTTATCGGCCAGCCCGCCTTCGCCACGCACATCGGCCGTGAATGGATAGGTGCCCATGGCACCTACCTTGTATTCAAATCGCAGCACTTTCGACTCGCCAGGGTTCAGCTTCGTAATGGCAGGCCACTTCAGCCGCCGCGAAGCATGGTCAACATCAGCTTCGCCACCCGTCACGCGGCTCGCCTTCAGTACACCACGGCCATCAGGTACGAAAATAGATACCTGAATGTTTCTTGCCGGTGCAGTGCCCGGGTTCTCAAGATTCACTTCGTAAATATCTTCCGTATTCGTATATTTCTGCGATGGGCCGGTCAATGTCACCTTCAGCTTCGGCTCAAGCACCTCAATCTGCTGCGACGATTTGCTTTCTGGCTGCTGGTTCGCCACGTCGGGGCTCGTCGCTGAAATCTCGCTCGACTGGCCACCCCCGCCCACTGTCGATAGCGTCAGCGGCTGCAGTTCCATCCGCTCGCCCGGCCCCAGCCGGCGAATCTCCTGATCAAACACCTTTGATCCCTGAGCGTCCTGCAGGCCCTGCGAAACCTTCACCACCACCGCCACATTGCGCGCCACGCCCGTGCCCGGGTTTGAAACCGCCACCCGCAGTTGCACCGGCTGGCCCTTCAATGGCTTGGCTGGTACAAGCGTCTGTTCCACCCGAAGCTTCGGCTCCTGCACCACCACGCGAGATCTTGTGCCGGTCTGGCATGTCACGGTTGCCGTTTGCTCAATCGTTCCCACCCTCACCGGCTTGGCTATAATTGTCAAGGTTTTGTCGGCCCCGATCGGCATCTCGCCCAGCTCCCAAACAAGCGTATTACCTTCCCGCTTGGCCTCGGGCGTGCTTTTCACATATTCAAGGGTGTCAGGCAGAATATCTTTTACAACCACGCCAAAGGCCTGCGTATTCATGGCATTACGCACAATAATGCGGAATGTCGTTTCCTGCTGAAGGTTGGCCGATGGCGGAGCAATCGCCTGCACAAACAGCCCCACACCCTGCACACCGGGCCGATACTGTGCCGAATCCGGGCCGCCTTCGGCTCCCGCGCCCGTGTCACTGCCAGTCGTACTTCCGCCCGAGGTTCCGCCGCCGCTTGAACCCGATGTCGAAGCATCGCTACCACCTATCGGGGGGCTTGCGGAAGGGCTGCCCGTTTCAGGCGTGCCAATGCTGATCGGCGGCGGGTCGTCGCGGATGCGCAGCACGGCGTCGTCGCGTGGGGCAGCCGCGGCTGGCTTGGTGTCGGGTATTTTTCTCACGGCGATCGGCTTTTTCAAGCTCGGAAGCTCATCCCGCTCAGCAGCAGGTGGCTTGGAATCGGCCGGTTTCGGGCTCAGTGGCCGAAGTTCCGAATCGGCTGCCGTTGCAGGTTCCGCTTTCGCAGCAGGCTCGTCAGTGGCTTGGGCCTTGGCTTTTGTGTCGCCGCCAATCGGTGCCAAAGGGGCATCGGCCGGCTCGGCCAGCGGAGCTGAAGGCAGGGCAAGCGGTTCGGTCGGGCGAACGGCTGATTCTATCGCTGGCGGCAAGTCGGCCGGCGGCAGTTCAGCGGGTGGTGCGTCCTGCGCCAGGGCCACCGTTGCCGATACGACCAGAACCAATGCATGGCTCAGGGCCACGATCCAGGCTCGTAATGGCCGCCGTGCCAAGCGGAATGATGACAATATTTGGCCGTATCGCATGGGCTGTTCCCCTCCGTGGGAGCAGACTTGCCGGTCAGTGAATGCGGGCAGACACCTGCCTGAAGATTCTGAAATGAATTCTTTAACACATCTTTGAAAAAGCGCAAAGGCCATTTTGCGAAATCGGCCCAACCCTGCCGAAAATCTCCAGCCCCGCTGATTTAACGCCCAATCCGGCAAAATCAGCCCCCGATGGCCTCGCTTCAGGGCTTCTGTGTATAGCTTCGGGCCAGCCGTTCGCCCAGGGCCACCACGCCGGGCGTGTCAAGCACCAGCTTCTCTCTTTGAGGCGGCAGGTCGAAGGCTTTAACATGAATCATCGCCGGGTCAGCGGCCGCCAACGCCTCAAGGGCCCCGGTAATATCCGTTTTGTTCAGCCCTGGCGAATCCACAGGCGGCTGCTGGCTCACATACCACTTAAGGCTTGGTATGCCCAGGTCTTTACGGCTGCCTGCAATTGTTGATTTCAGCCACTTCGCAGCATCGCGGCGGTAAGGGTTGAACGCCGATTCATTCTCGCCTGCATGAAAAAAAATGCCCGCCAGCTCGACTTCATTCCCCTTGTCTTTCAATTCCTCGATCGCACTTCGCACAAACGCAATAAACTTTTCGTACATGTGCATATCTTTGGCTGATGTGCCTTCGGGTGTCCAGTCATTCATCTGCGAACCACTGTGCGTAAATTTTGCAATCGCAATCTGCCCCGGCACACTGGCTTTCACGGCAGCGGCAAAACTCAGCTCGGGGCCAAATGTGCCATAGGGGCCGGCTGGGCCAAGCGGCTCCCACCCGGCAGACTTCCTGAACCCACCACCAATGTCATATTTAAACGCAATTTCTCTGTTGTATTTCGCCAGTGCTTCATGGCCGGCCAGCTGTTTCAGCTCAGCGGTGAAGGCACGTTCGCCTTCCATGTTTCTGTGCCCGGCCATCACAAAAAGCTTCACCTTGCTTTGACTGGCGTAAGGCCACGTTTTCAGCGGTTGCCGGCTGGGCTGCGGCTTGCCCAGAATTTTCAGGTAGGCTTCCGCATAATTTGCCCCATGTTCCAGCTGCCCCAAAGTGCCATAATGGTAATGCAAGCCGCCATCGCCACCAATTTCCACGGCATCGTGCGATGTCGGAATATACTGCGTCAGCGGGTCGGCCGCCGTCACAGCCTTTTGCGCCGTTCGAATGGCCAGCATGTTGTCTCGGTTATCCATGCCCCAGATAGTCTTCGTGCATAACTCACCAATGTAAAACCGCAGTTGCGGGGCGTTCAGGTCGCGCCGCCAGCTTGCAATAAAATTCTTGAGGTTTTCGGCATAGATCGGCTTGAACACCTTGCTGAACATGTCGTTTTCGCCCTGGTGCCACATAAATCCTTCCAACCGATAGGCCACCTGCTTGCGATCCAGTTCAGCCAGCGATTTTCGTATATGCTCAAGCGCCAGCGGATAAAGCTTGAACCCCCCGGGCTGGTCCGGGTTCCAGTCCTCGCCCAGCGTCGTGCCGCCCGATGCAATTTTGATAATCGCAATCGGGTCTTCCACATTTTGCGATACAATTTTCCCGAAACTCAGTTCTGGCCCGAAATAATCGGTCGTGGGCTGAAGGGCCGTCCAGCCGTCCGAAGTCAACATCTGCTCTCGCCCGATTTTGTACGAAAAAAGCACGTTGGCCTGCGGCTTGTCAAGCCCCGCAAATGGTGGAAATCGCATGATATCAGCCACCCGCGAATGGCTGCCGACCATGTTCGATTGCCCCGCAAAGATAAAAACTCGCAGCGTTTTGCCATCGCCGGCGGGCTTTTCATCCCTGTCAGTTGTCACACAATCGGCTGTATCAATCGTCTCGTCCGCCAGCGATGCCCCGCCCGGGCACGCATGCCAGAATAACCCTGAGATTGCCAGTACAAACCTCAGGCACAGTGGCCAGGCCAATAATTGCTTATTCATTGTTCGAAATCCGCTCGCTTTTTCCGGCCATGCCGGTCAGGTCTGATCAGGGTATCATGATATCTGAATAAGATGCCGCCAGGTTTGCTTATTTTGAAGTCGAGCCTGGCCAGTTGCTCCACCACTCTTTAAATTGTCGCCACTGCGTTTCCAGAAAATCCTGCTGGCTGCGGCTCAGCCGGTCGGTTTCATTAAAGTGGCAGGCATATTCTTCATGCCCTTCCAGCACCATCAGATGCTTGTAATATAGCACCAGGTCGGGGCCTTCGTCATAAGTCGAAAGCACTCGCAGGGCCTCATCAAGCTGCTCAGCCAGCACGCGGGCGGCCGCATCGCCTTTTGCAGCCTTTTCACAAAGTTCTATCAATCGCAGCACCTGTTTTGGCAGGGCGTTACCCACTCCGGTAATCGCTCCCACAGCTCCACAGCGCACAAAGCCATGAAAAACCTGCGTATCCACGCCCACCATCAGGGCAAGGGCCGGGTTGCCGCTGGTGATATGCTCGGCGGCATAAGTCAGCGACTTTGCACCGCCAAATTCCTTGAAACCAACCAAGTTCGCATGCTCGCGCCGCAGGTCGAAAAAGAGATCAGCCTTGGTCTCAAATCCGTAATAGGGACTATTGTAAATCACGGCCGGCAGGTCGCCGCCCGCCCGCAGAACACCCGCAAAATGGGCCTTTTGTGCGGCTGGCGAAGTGCCTCGCGACATCAGTCGCGGAATCACCATCAGCCCCGCAGCACCCACGTGCCGGGCATGGGCCGCATGGGCAGCAGCCCGCTGGGGGCTCTGGGCTCCTGTTCCCACCACAACCGGCACGCCGGCTTCCGCAAGCCTGCGCACGCCTTCCTGCCTTTGCTCGTCTGAAAGCAAGGGCCAGTCACCCATTGATCCGCAATAAACCACGGCTCGCATCCCGGCCGATATCAACGACTGGGCCGTCTTCACCAGGGCGTCAAAATTCGGTACACCCTGGGCCGAGCAAGGTGTCATAATGGCCGGAATGCATCCGCGAAAAATCGAATTGTCAGGCATTTCTGGCTTCCTTTGGCTTCATCGTGCAAAATTCCGGCAGCAAGTCACTCTTTGGGTTGATATTTGTCTAATATCAGAATATTTCCACTAACCGCGGGCCAATCACATCAAATCGCGGCTCGATACCCAGCCCCGGTGCTTCCGAAGCCTGCATAAAGCCATTTTTTCGCTGTGGTGCGCCGCTGGCATTGCTCACGGTAACATAGCTGTTAAAGTCGGTACTGGTGAATCGAAATTCCTCGGGCGTGCTGTGGGCCAAATGTGCGATTGCCGCTGTGGTAATATCGCCGCCCCAACTGTCCTCAAGCGTCATCGCAATGCCCATGCTCACACACAGGTCGCGAACCTGTTTTGTGCGTGTCAGGCCGCCAAGTTTGCAAATCTTCAGGTTCACCACATCCATCGCCAGGTCGGCCCGGGCCCGCAGCAGCATCTCAAGGCCATAAACATTTTCGTCAAGCACAAACGGATGGTCGGTGTTGCGCCTCACGGCCAGGCATTCGTCATAGGTCAGGCAGGGCTGCTCAATATAAACGTCAATATCTTTCACGGCCCGAACCACCCGCATGGCTTCATGCTGTGTCCAGCCCGTGTTGGCATCGGCGACAAGCCTGTCTGATTTTTGTAGAACAGCCCTGACCTGGCCAATTCGCTCAATATCAAGGTCGGGGTCGCCGCCCACCTTCAGCTGAAACCGCGTATAGCCCTCAGCCCGATACCCGGCCACATTCTGAGCCATCACCTCGGGCGGCTGCTGCGAAATCGCCCGATAAAGCCGCACGCTTTCACCAAACCGGCCACCCATCAGCAGGCACACAGGCAGCCCCATGGCCTTGCCCAGAATGTCCCAGCAGGCAATGTCAATGCCCGCCTTAACATAGGGGTGCCCTTTCAGGGCTGCGTCCATCCGGTGATTCAAAACGGCCAGCTGCCTAGGGTCGAACCCAATCAGGTGCGGGCCAAGCTCCCTCAGCCCGGCTCGCACACCCTCAGCATAGGCCGGCAGATAAAACGGCCCAAGCGGGCAGACTTCACCATAGCCAACCAGCCCGCACTGAGTCTCGACCCCGACGATTGTACTGTCAAAAACCGAGACCGACTTCCCGCCGGACCATTTGTAGGAACCTTCAACGAGCGGCAATTCCACCCGATGGGCAAAGATGCGGGCGATCTTCACGATGGAATCTCTCCGGTAATTCACGGGCAACTGGCGGCATATTTCACAGATGATTTAAATCTACCTGACATTCACCAAAATTGATAGCCACCAGATCATAACCAGGCCGGTTCTTTTCATTTTGGCAAACGGATTTGGTATGCTTACGCTATTGAATTTAAAGCTGATAAAGTTTATGCCGAGGCAAGCTGAGTCGGTTGTTTAATGAACTGTCAGTGGTATTTCATGGCTCATTAACCAGATCATGGTGAATGAGCCACACTGAAAGCAGGAAAAACAGGTTTTCTCTCGGACGACTCAATACTTTTTACCAATAATGAATCACGCCTGCTTCTTGTTCTTCTCGGCCGTGGTCATGCCGTCAAGCCAGCGGTGGCGCGTCATGGGCAGTTCGCCATTGGTTACGTCAATTTCCTGAAATTGCCCTTCGGTCACGTCATAGCCATAAACCTTGGCATTATTTATTTCAAAATACCAGCCAAACAGCTTCAGGTCGCCGCGAAGCATGCGTGTGGCGACGGCCGGGTGCATCATCACATGCTCAAGCTGAACAAGAATATTTTCCTGAATTGCAATTTCAAGCAGTTCTTCGGCAGGAAGGTCGGCATAATTTTCATGAATCACACGTCGGGTGCGTTCCATGTGGGCCAGCCAGGCAGAAACGGAAGGCAGATTCGTCAGCTTTTCTGGGTGCAGCATGGCCGAAACGGCACCGCAGTCGCTGTGGCCGCACACCACAATATTTTTTACCTTCAGCACGCTCACGGCATATTCAATGGTCGCCAGCTCGCCCGAGCCCGCTGCCGTACCATAGGGCGGCACCAGGTTACCGGCATTACGAATCAGGAAAAGCTCGCCAGGGTGCGAACTGGTGAAACGGGTGGGGTCAATACGGCTGTCAGAGCATGTAATAAACAGCGTCTCGGGCGTCTGCCCGCCTGAAAGCATGATATATAGCTGACGCTCTTTCGGATAAACTTCTGACCGAAATTTGTGAATGCCCTGAATCAGCTTCATTTTATGTGCCTTTTACTCTTTGACTCGATGACAATTCCAGCGGCTGAATATCTCTGGTCTTTGTAAAAAATACCGGGCCAGTTTTATTCGCACCGGCCCGGCCTTTCTGCCATGCGGCTGATCAGGCACCCGCAGCGGCCTTCAGGGCAGCCAGGGCAGCATCATAATTCGGCTCAGTGGCAATCTCGGGCACATATTCCACATAGGTGATGGTGTTGGCGGCATCAACCACAAAAATCGCACGGGTCAGAAATGGCACCGGAATATCCTTCACCAGTACGCCATATCCCTTGCCGAAGCTCTGGTCGTGCAGGTCGCTCAGGTTCTTGATGTTTTCAACCTTGGCATCGCCACACCAGCGGGCCTGGGCGAACGGAAGGTCTGTTGATATGGTGTAGGCTGAAACCTTGTCGCCCAGGGCGTCAAGTTCCTGTGAAAACCGGCGAGTCTGAATATTGCAGACGGGCGTGTCAAGCGAGGGCACTACGCTGAAAAGACGGGCCTTACCGGCCGTATCAG
>JBJTRR010000716.1:0-5372 GCA_046076185.1 bacterium
GCGGGCACCAAGGGCAAGGGCTCAACATGCACCATGCTGGCCGCTGCGGCCACAGGTTGTGGCTATAAAACCGGGCTTTTCTGCTCGCCCCACCTGCATTTTCTGGAAGAACGATACCGCGTTGACGGCCGCATGATTGACCGCCACATGCTGGCCCGCCTGGTGGAAGAAATCAGGCCGGCGGTTGAGGCGATTGACGCGTGTCATACTGAGGCCCTGAAGCTGACTTTTTTTGAAATCACCACGGCGATTGGTCTTTTATATTTTTCTCGACAGAAGTGCGACCTTGTTGTGCTTGAAGTGGGCATGGGCGGGCGCCTTGACTCGACAAACATCGTAAGGCCCGAAGTGGCGGTGATTACTTCGATTTCTCTTGACCACACGCGCCAGCTTGGCAACACCACTGCCAGCATAGCCCGAGAGAAAGCCGGCATTTTCAAGCGTGGCGGAGTGGCCATCAGCGGTGTCACCGACCCGCCTGCGGCCGAGGTCATTCAACATATCGCCCATCAGCGAAAATGCCAATTTTATCGTGTCGGCCGTGATTATGAATTTCAGCCCTGCGCTGTGCCAAATGTCATTCATAAGCCTGAACCGATTGCATTTCAATTGAAAACCTGGGCCAGAGACTGGGGCGTGATGCCCTCGCCCCTTCTGGGCCCGCATCAGGTGGAAAATGCAGCCCTCTGCCTGGCAACGCTTGATGCCGCCGAAACATTCGGATTGCATTTTGATCGTGAAAAAATCTGTCAGGCCTGGCAAGGCCTGCAAATGCCCGCCAGGGTCGAAATTCTGGGCACTTCGCCCCTATTGGTCATCGACGGTGCCCATAATGCAGCCTCAGCCCAGGCACTGGCCGAAACCATTAAAATTTCATTTCCGCCCGTGAAAGGCCCGCGAGTTCTGGTTTTTGGCACCACCCGCGAAAAAGATCTGGAAGGCCAGATTGCACACCTCCTGCCACTGTTTGACAAAATTGTCATCACCCAGTATCAGAAAAACCCGCGTGCCCGCTCTCTCGAAGAAACCCGTGCAGCCATAGAATCGGCGGGCCGAAGTGTCGATGCCGAGATCTTACAGCCAGTTGAGGCCTGCCACGAGGCCCAGGCCATGGCGGGGCCTTATGGCTTGGTTGTCGTCACGGGAAGCCTCTTTCTGGCGGCTGAGATCAGGGCTGCCATCCTCGGAATTGAAGATCAGACGCTTGAGGAAATCAGAAAATGAAACCAGAAAAGATCTTTCAAATCGGCACGATTCTTGCAGGGCTGGGCATTGTCGCCGGCGCCTTTGGTGCCCATGCCCTGAAAGCCATTGTGAGCCCCGAACAGCTTGCGACATTTGAAATAGGTGTGCGTTATCAAATGTATCACGCCCTGGGGCTCATCGCCATGGCGGCCTGGTTCGGGCAATCAGGCAAAACTGCCCCCAAAGCCGCTGTTTATTGTTTGATAGTTGGTACGCTGATCTTCAGCGGAACGCTTTATGGCATTACCCTTGGCGGGCCAAAGTGGCTGGGGGCCATCACCCCGATTGGCGGCTCGTTGCAGATCATCGGCTGGATGATTTTGCCGTTCTCGTTGAAATCAGCCGAATAATTTCAATTGCCGGGCGGGTTCAGCTCAAGATCATCGCCATAACGATCCTGCATGATTTCAAGCTGGCGGAAAAGATCCTTCCACTTGTCAAATTCATCAGGGTCGTCAAACAGATTTTTCATCTCGCTGGGGTCGGTCTTTCGGTTAAACAACTGCGTTTTACGCACCCTGGGGTAATAAATCAGTTTGTCGTGTGGCGTAACAATGGCACGCTGCACGTCGCGATAAGCCAGCATAAGGGCATCGCGGTGCTTTGCGTTTTTGCCGTCAATCACAGGCTTGAATGATCGCCCGTCAATCTTTTCAGGGGCTTTGCCACCTGTCATCTCAACGACTGTCGGGTAAATGTCAAACAGGTGTACCAGTGCATCACTTTTACCTTGGCGAATGCCCGGCCCGGCAAAAATCAGTGGCGATTTCATGCTGTGGTCATACAGGTTCTGCTTGCCCAAAAGCCCGTGGCTGCCCATGGCGATACCCTGATCGGCTGAAAAAACAATCAGTGTATTTTCAAGCTGACCATTTGATTTCAATTGATCAATGATACGCCCCAAGTGAAAATCAAGCCCAAGCTGGGTGGCATAATATTCATGCCACTGCTTTTTCATTACATCCACAGGCCTGGGGTGCGGGGCCAGCATTTCATCGCGCACTTTCAATTCGCCGTTGTCAAAGGGATGTTCCGGCAGAAAATTCGCAGGCAGCTGAATTTTTGAGGTGTCAATCTGGTCAAGATATTTCTTGTCGGCCACGCGTGGGTCGTGCGGGTTGCCAAACGCCAGATACATGAAAAAAGGCCTGGTTTTGTCTCGCGAATTCAGAAATGCAATCGCCTCATCGGCAATTTCTTTGCCGGGCTCGCCCGTTTTTCGCTCAACATCATCGTTTTTCAAATATTTATTGTGGTCAAACCGGGCCTGAATCAGCGGCGCTGTGTTGCCCCGCTTGCCATGATGATACGTTTCATAGCCTTCCGCCTTCATGCTCAGCGGGAAATTCGGGCCATCTCCCGGCGAAATCATCCCCTTGGCCCGGTTGCCATCCTTGAAATCCTTCCAGCGAAAATAAGCATTGCCTGAGAGCATCATGTTGCGTGAAGGCGTGCAGACCGCCCCCGAATTGCCACCCATACAATAGGCATTCGTAAAAACCATGCCCCTTGCCACCAAAGCATCAAGATTCGGCGTCTTTGCAGCCCTGTCGCCCAATGCGGCAATCGTGTCGGCACGCATGTCGTCAGCAAACAGAAACAGCACGTTGGGCCTGGTTTCCGCCGCCCCGGCCTGATTCAAGAAAACGACAAACGCCAATGCCAAAACAGTTTGTATCAAGGTTCGCAACATCGCCATGCCAGCCCCATGTCCTGTGGGATAGTTTCAAATCATTTCGAAACACTTTTCGCACGTTCCTCAGGCATTGTCAAGCGGTTCTGTAAATGGGCTGATAAATCCCGTTTCCAAAAAATTATTCCGGATTTTTATTGATAGGCTGGTTGAATCCTGTTATGAAGTAATTGTCAAATAACCTCTGAAATCTCGAAAAGTCTTGCCCAAAATCTTTCAGGGGTTCCGTAAAATGCCATCAGGCAGCCGGCCAGCAACAACCAGACAGCCACAAACGGACAGGAGAAACCGCCCATGACACCGCACGATCGCCGTGATTTTCTGAAAAATTCCGCTGCTTTATCTGCCGCACTCGCCGGTCTTACGGCTGAAGGTGCCCGACTGAAAGCCGCTGACGACGCCGCCCCGGCCGACAATAATGCCAAGCGGGCTGGTACCAACGATGTTCTGCGGGTGGCCGTGGTGGGTGTGCGTGGCCGTGGCATGGATCATGTCGGCGGCTTCCTGAAGCAGTCTGACTGCAAGATTGTGGCCATCTGCGACGCCGATTCAAGCGTTACCGGTAAGGCCAGAAAGGCGATCAGCGAGAAAAACGGCAGCGAGCCAACCTATTATCAGGACGTGCGCAAACTGCTTGAAAATAAAGATGTAGATATTGTCTCCTTCGCCACGCCCAACCACTGGCACGCCCTGGGCACCATCTGGGCCTGCCAGGCTGGCAAGGATGTTTATGTCGAGAAGCCTGTCAGCCACAACGTGACCGAAGGCCGCCGGATGGTGGAAGCCGCCCGGAAATATAACCGCATTGTGCAGACGGGCACGCAGTGTCGCAGCCACAAGGGCATTCAGTCGGCCATGGAATTTCTGCACAGTGGCAAGCTGGGGCAGGTTTTTCTGGCCAAGGGCTTGTGTTACAAGCGTCGTGACTCGATCGGCACCCAGCCTGACAGCACCGCACCTGAGAGCCTGGCCTTTGACCTGTGGACGGGCCCGGCCGAAATGAAGCCATTTAACGCCAATCGCCTGCACTACAACTGGCACTGGTTCTGGAACACCGGCAACGGCGACCTGGGCAATCAGGGTATTCACCAGATGGACCTGGCCCGCTGGGGCCTGAACAAGAACGAGTTTCCGAAGTCGGTCATGTCGTCAGGCGGTCGCCTGGGTTACAAGGATCAGGGCGAAACGCCGAACACCCAGTTTGTCGCTTTTGAATACGACGATGCCCTGCTTCAGTTTGAAGTGCGTGGCCGCGACACCAACGACGAACTTGGCGTGCGTGTCGGCGACATTTTCTATGGCACTGAAGGCGTTCTGGCCATCACCAGCTATACCAACTGGCAGGCCTACATGGGCTCGAAGCTGACACCGGGTGCCACCGGCTCGGGCGGCGGCGACCATTACCGCAATTTTGTTGATGCAGTGCGTGCCCGCGACCACAAGAAGCTTAATGCCGACATTGAGCAGGGCCACCTCAGCTCGGCCTATTGCCACCTGGGCAACATCTCCTATCGCCTGGGACGCAAGCTCACCATCAATCCGGCCACCGAGTCGTTCGTGAACGACAGCGAAGCCGATGGCATGCTGACAAGGGCCTATCGCAAAGGCTTTGAAGTGCCGGCCAAGGTCTGATTTTCATCGGTTTTTCCGAAAAAGGCTGCACAACAGCCGCGAGACAGGGCGGAATCTCCCCTCCGCCCTGTTTTTTTTTGCTGCCCGGCCATCCGTTTCAAATATGCTGAAATTAACGTGTTATTCATGCGATTTTCTTGTTGATCTGTCACAATAGTGTTAAACTGACCAAAACTGCCGGAAACGAATCTTCTACTCTACGAGCATTCCGGCACATCACCCGCCTGCCTGCCCTGCCACGACACCGGGAACCGACCGATGAATCTCTCCGGCCTCTGCATCCGCCGCCCCGTCTTCACCACGATGCTGACGGCTCTGCCCATCGTTCTCGGCCTTTTCTCCTACTTCCGCCTTGGTGTTGACCTTCAGCCCAGGCTTGACCTGCCCTTCGTCTTCATCACCACCACCCTGCGCGGGGCCAGTGTCGAAGAAGTTGAAACGCAGGTCACACGGCCTTTGGAAGAAGCTGTTAACACCATTGAGGGCATTGACGAACTCCGCTCAATCACCACCGAAGGCGTGAGCCGCGTTTTCATTCGCTTTCTGCTTTCCAAGTCGCCCGACGTGGCCGCCCAGGAAGTGCAGAATAAGGTCAATGCCATGGTCAGTCAGCTTCCCCGTGGCGTGACAATGCCGGTAATCGATAAATTCGACGAAGATGCCTCGCCGATTATTACGGTTGTCGTTTCTGGCAAGCGCGACCTTCGCGAAATCACCGAACTTTCCCGCCGGAGAATCAAAGAAAACATCGAAACGGTTCAGGGCGTGGGCGCTGTCTCCATCGCAGGTGGCCAGCAGCGCA
>JBJTRR010000717.1:0-2306 GCA_046076185.1 bacterium
TACGAAAAAGCCGATCGCCCGTATTTCGATTATCAGGATCGTGCGGCAGGCTACCTCCCTGAACGGCAAAAATATCAAGCAGCCCATCCTGATCAAAGTCGATTAAAGCCACACCGCCACCAAGGGCAACTGGCATCTGGCGAATTTCTGTCTCACCATTTTGATATTGAAATTGAAATCCTGATTCATCGGTAATTTTTTCAAAAAATGGTGTTTCCGGATTAGTATTCACCTGCGACTTATATGCCGGAGATGCGACTTTTTCATCTGCGGCTTGAAGTACCTTGGCAAGTAATTCGCGGCAAGCAGGTAATTTTCCTTCGACAGATTGTATTTTAGTGTTCAATTCACTGGAAATTATATTTAAATCCTGATCCTGACCGAATTTTCTCAGGCCATGACCGACAAGAACGCGGGCAACCCTAAGCTCGCCGGCATTTTGTGCTGCATTAATCCACTCCAGAATAGCTGTTTTTGTGGACGGTTCTGAAGGACCAAGAATCAATTTCTGCCAATGCTCTTGTGACTTGTCGGAAAGAGACTTCCGCTCATTTATTGTCCTGATTAAATCCGGCCGGGACATCTGTGAAATGAATTCGGCATAACGGGCGAGAAAGACAGGATTTGCAGGTTCAAGACTTTCCCAAACTTCAAAAGTCGGTTTTTTGTAATCCTGAAGGTCAAAAAAAGTGCTGATTTCATCGGCAAGCCTGACAATTTCGCCCGGTGAGATTTTATCTGATATATTGAGATTTTTTGCTGCCTGAATCAAGCTATCTGACTGATTTAATAAAAAAGCCAGCCTGAATCGTGATCGTGAAACGGCCAGGTCGGGGTTCTGCCCTGGTTTTTCGCATTCTGCAAGTGCCAGTGAAGCAGCTTGAAAATCATTTTTCTGTATGGCGAGATTCGCTTTTGCGAGCCAAAGTCGAGAATCGTCGGGCGAGAGTGTTTGACTTATTGCAATTGTTTTTTCAATCAATTCAACCGGTATTGTTCCCCGACTCGTACGCCAGAATTCACGCAGAACCGGCAGAGGATTATCCGAAATTTCGGCGATTTGCATCAGGATTTTCGAGGAATCATCAAAACGCGCCTGCATGCGGTAATAACGATCGAGCAATTTTAGGGCAGCAACCTGATCATTTTGATTGGCATTTTGCGAAGCAAGTTGAAGTGTCAATTGAAATGCAATTTCTTCAGCTTCACGCCAACGGCCCTGATCAAGCATGATTTCCGCCAATGAAATGCGGCTTTTTGCATAATATGCAGAATCGGGTGAAATAGTACCAAAATATTGAGCCGACTTTGATTTTTGCCCCTGCTGAAAAAGTATGGCGGCCTTTAGGAAATTGAGCCGACCTGGTTTTTCAAAAATTTGCAAAAAACTCAGACGATGAATTGAGTCCAGATAACTTCTTGCTGACGCGAAATCGTTCTGATTCAGGCTTGCCTCAGCGCGATCAAGCAACTTTAAATCGCCTAGCGTAATATAATAGAACCGGACAATAAGCACTACGGTTGATACAACCAGAACAAGCCAAATTTTGCGCGGCTGATATTTCATATGACCTAAACCGATGGCTTGTTAATGATTCAAGCACTGCGACTGAGATGGTTCTACTTTGTTTCAGCATATCAGGCTTTGAGAGTCGGGGCTATATCTTTCAGATGTCGTAATCTCTTGTAAGGTTACTATTCTCAAAAAGATTGGTGTAAAATTTGCTCGTTATGCATTAGAAAATGATTTTAACTCATTGACCGTATCAGGTTTTGACTGATATAGTGAGCAGACAGTCAAAGACTGCAACCCTCTTCAGTCATCAGTGATACCAGCTACAAATCAGGAGTTCTCAAATGAAATATGCTGTCACCAGCCTCTTTTTCCTTGGTCTGTTTCTGACGGCTTCCGGCTGCGGTGGTCCTTCAGACACATCGAACGTGACCGCTTCGGACCGTATTGCCAGCCAGGAAGAGTCCGACGCGAAGGCCAAGGAACTGATGAAGGGCATGGGCGGAATGTATAAGGGTGCTCCAGGTGCACCTAAGCCGAAGAATTGATCTGGCAAATTCATATGCCTGGCCGGAATACGAAATTTCGGTCAGGCTTTATTTATTCTCAGTGGTTACGACGAATCCAGTGGTCGGTAAAGTGGAACACTTCCGAGACGATTCGGCGTGGCATATGGCAGTTGATGCAATCACCCTTGGGCTCGACTTTACACATAAAGCGGTCGGGCTGCGAGTGACAATCGGTACATACTTTGTTGTACGCCGGCCGCTCACGCGAGACTTTGCCGTGAGGG
>JBJTRR010000718.1:0-15669 GCA_046076185.1 bacterium
TCAATAATCTCAAGCAGATCGGCCTGGCTCTTCACAACTATCATTCCACACACGACAGCTTCCCGAACGGTGCTTCGGTCACCTACAGCGGCCCGATTCCGTTCATGAACTGGAACAACTGGTCGGCCCAGGCCCTGCTGCTTGGCTTTACCGAGCAGACACCACTTTACAACGCAGCCAACTTCAATCTGGCCGTTTGGCACGCCACACGCACGCCGCTGGGCTATGCTGCGAACCTGACAGTGTTTAACACGGTCGTGAACCAGTATCTCTGCCCAAGCGACCCTGACGCCGGCAAGTCGAACACCAACAGCTACTTTGCCTCAGTCGGGCCAAACACCCAGGCTGAAGGCATGTCTGCCATTGATGCCAACACCGGCCGCGCCACGGGTGGCAGTGGCTCGCCAGGCCTTTTTGCCTACACCTACAGCTATGGCGTTCGCGACACGACCGACGGCACATCGAACACGATTGCCTTTTCGGAAGTGCTTGTCAGCCCGCCAGGTTCAAACAAGGTCACTCGCAAAACCGGCATGGTGAATGTGACCGGAAATCGTTACTACCATGCCTTCATCGACCCAACCACCACAGCTGGCACAATGGCCCTGATCAATGCCTGCGATACCAAATGGCCAACCAGCGCCACGGCTGGTGGCGACTTCCCCAACGCCGTTGGTGCCCGCTGGTGCATGGGTGTGGGTGGGTGGACAATGTTCGCCACGATCCTCACACCGAACGAAAAGCCCTGGGGTTCATGCCGGGTGGGCTGTGCCGGTTGCGGCGCTGACAACACCTCAATGACCAATGCAACAAGCCTTCACCCCGGTGGCGTGAATGTCGCCATGGGCGATGGCTCGGTGAAGTTCATCAAGAACTCCATTAACCGTCAGACATGGGTGGCCCTGGGCACACGCAATGGCGGTGAAGTCATCAGCGCAGATTCATACTGATTCCAAATCAGTAATCTCACGCGTAAAATTTTCGAAGCGGGGTCGTTCAGCGGCCTCGCTTCACTATTTTCCGGCCCATCGCCATTCAGCAAAATGCCTCATCAAACGAGACAAGTCTGGCTCACAATCCTACTGCTTTCATATGCAGGCGGTTGCGGCATTTTCAAGGCTGAAGACCCGGAAGTGCTTTATGAGCAGGCATTGGCGAATGTTGAGGCAGAAAAATTCACAGAAGCCCGGGCCCAGCTTGATCGGCTGAAAAAGCTCCGCCCGATGACGGTCCTTGACCACGGCCTTCAGTCCCGAATTGATATGGCCGCCGGCCGGTGTGCCGAAGCCCTGGCCGAACTGGCTGCCATCCCCGACGACCACGCCCTGGCTGGCTGGGCAAGGCTGAGGCGGGGGCAGCTTTACCGGCAAATGTTTGATTTTCGCCGGGCCGAGACTGAGCTCAGGGCCGCCATTCGGCTGGATTCCGCATCCGTTCCTGCCAGACGCGAGCTGGTTTATATTCTTGGCCTGCAACTGCGCAGGGCTGAACTCAACCAGATTTTTCTTGAACTTTCCCGCCTGACCACGCTTAGCCCCAAGGAGGTCTGGGTCTGGTGCATGGTGCGTGACCTTGTCTGGTGGGTGCCTGAAGAGCAGATACCCATTCTGCAGAAGGCGATTGAGGCCGACCCTGACGACGTTTTTTCGCGGCTGGCACTGGCGGAAGTGCTGCAGCGCAACTCGCGGGTTGATGATGCCAATCAAGAACTGGCCTTGCTGCCACCAGATTTGCCCGAAGCACTGGCCAAACGGCTTGAAATTCAAATTGAAAAAGACGGGCCCGAAAATGCCGGTGGGCTGCTCGGAAAAATTCCTGAAAACCATCCTTCTGCCAGCCTGATTCGCGGTCGGTTGGCACTGGGCTTGGGTAATGCCCCTGAAGCCATTCGCCAGTTTGAAATCGCTGACAAGTCAGACCCCGGCCGAAGGCAGGTGCTGGCCGATCTGGGCCGGGCCTTGGGCCTGGCGGGCGACCTGGCGAAAGCCCGCGACTTTGCCCAGAAGGCAGGGCGGGTTGACGAACTGAACAACATGCTGCTCAAGTCAGAAAACACGGTTGAGAAATCAGGCCCCGCCGAATGGAAGGAGTTCGCCCGGGCCTGTGAAAAGGCAGGCCGGCTCAATGAATCACGTGCCTGGCTGGCCCTGCTGATTCAGAAAAACCCGCTGGAAGAATCAGCCCAGGCCGAGATTTACCGTATCGACCAGCTCTTGAAAGAAGGGCCGGCGAAATGATGGCGATCTTTTCTGAATAGTCACACAAAACAAGAAGAAACGATTCTCAAAGCCGTTTTTCAGACGAAACAATTTGACCGATTCAACTGAAATCTGCTAATTTTTCTCTTCCGAGTGTCTGAAAAAAGCGAATCGCCCGGGAGCCGTGGCGAAAGAGGGCTTAAAGCGTGGCGAATACATGTGTTGTTGGCCTTCAGTGGGGTGACGAGGCCAAGGGCAAGATCGTTGATCTGCTTTGCGACGTGCATGATGTTGTGGTGCGTTATCAGGGCGGAGCCAATGCCGGCCACACCGTCATGGTGGGCGACAAAACGTATAAGCTCTCGCTGGTGCCCACCGGGGCAGTTCGCCCGGGGGTTGACTGCGTGATCGGAAACGGCGTTGTCATTCACCCGCCCATGCTTCTGGCTGAGATGGATCGACTGACCGGCCAGGGCATTGATTTCACCGGCCGAATGCACATCAGCGACCGTGCCCATGTGATTTTTCCCTATCATCTGGAAGAAGAACGCTGGTCGGAAGAAGGCAACGGCTCAGAAAAACTCGGCACAACCCGGCGCGGGATTGGCCCATGCTATAAAGACAAAATCGGCCGGATTCATGGAATCCGCATCGGCGAACTCTATCGCCCTGACCACCTTCGCGACCGCCTTCGCCGCATCGTCGCCTTCAAAAACAGCATGTTTCAGGCCACACTTTCACCCTTCACACCACTTGATGCCGACGCCATCACCGACGAATATCTGGCCCACGCCGAACGGCTTCGCCCGTATGTGACTGACACAGTGGCATGGATGAACCGGGCCGTAAGCCAGGGCCGCAACATTCTTTTTGAAGGGGCACAGGGCTCGCTGCTTGATATCGACTTCGGCACGTTTCCCTATGTCACTTCGTCAAATTCTTCAGCCGCCGGGCTGGGCACAGGTTCGGGCGTTCATGCCCGGCAGGTGCAGAACTGGGTTGGAATTGTCAAGGCTTATACAACGCGTGTTGGCGGCGGGCCATTCCCTACGGAACTCGATAATGAAATTGGCCAGCGAATCCGCGACCGGGGCCGCGAATATGGCACCGTAACGGGCCGCCCCCGCCGCTGCGGCTGGTTTGATGCCGTGGCCGTTCGGCACTCGGCCTGGGTCAGCGGGGCGACCGAACTTTCGGTCATGCTGCTTGACGTTCTCTCGGGGTTCGACGAAATCAAGGTGGCAGTGGCCTATGAAAAGCCTGACGGCTCGAGGCTTGACTGGTTCCCGGCCTGTCTTGAAGAGCTTGGCCAGGTTCGGCCGGTTTATGAAACACTTCCCGGCTGGCACGAGGACGTGACAGAAATCAAGAACTGGCGTGATTTCCCTGATAACTTTAAGAATTATGTCGCATTTCTGGCTCGCCAGCTTGGTGTACCGGTACGGCGTGTGAGCGTCGGCCCCGAACGAACCCAGACAGTTTCAGTCGAGTGATGTATAACCATTGCTTGTTGGATATAATAAGCACATGTGGCAGATTACTCTGCAACAGTGACACCGCAAACGACGAATTCCGGCTGATAAAAAAGTGGATAACCGGCTAGCGAGGCGATCGATTCTCTGATGAGCATTGCCACAGTGGGTGCCGAAAATCTGACGGAAGAAGGGCTCAGGCGGCTTGCCGCCCTTGGCATCAGCCACGATCAATTGCCCCGCCATATTGCCATCATCATGGATGGCAATGGCCGATGGGCGCAGCAGCGCGGTTTGCCCAGGGTTTTTGGCCACAGGCGTGGCATTCAGAGTGTCAGGGCAGTCACTGAAGAATGCCGCCGGCTCTGCATCCAGCAACTTACGCTTTATTGCCTTTCGGTCGAGAACTGGAAGCGGCCCCAGCGGGAAATTCGATTTCTTATGAGGCTTTTGCGGCATTTTCTTGTGGTTGAGCGAAACGAGCTGGCCGCCGAAAATATTCGCCTGGTCATCATCGGTGAACGCGACGGCCTGCCCGCCGAAGTGCTTGACGAGATGGATCGCACGGCCGAAATGACGCGCAACAACACAGGCATGACACTGGCCCTGGCTGTGAACTATGGTGGCCGCACGGAAATTGCCAAGGCCACTCGGCGTATCGCTGAAAAAGTGGCCAGAGGCGAACTTCGGCCTGATGAAATTGACGAATCCATCTTCGACCAGCACCTTGACACAGCCGGCATGCCCGACCCCGACCTGCTGATTCGCACAGCAGGCGAGATGCGTGTATCAAATTATCTGCTATGGCAGATTTCATACGCCGAGATCTGGGTGACTGACGTTCTCTGGCCTGACTTTCGTGAAGACGACCTGGCGCTGGGGCTGCATTCCTATGCGGGCCGCAAGCGAAAATATGGCGGCCTGATCAAGCCCTGACGCCTGAAAGACTCCTCAAATGCTTCGTCAGCGTCTGCCGATGGGCATCGCCCTGATTCTTGCCCTGATTGGTGTTCTCTGGCTTGATTCAAAGCTCACACCGTGGCACCCCATCTGGCATGCACTTGTGCTTTTGGCAGGCCTGCTCGCGGCCAGTGAACTCGGCAAATTGCTTGAACAGATCATTGCCAGGCCATTTCAGCCCTTGATGGTTCTTGCCACGGGCGGGTGTCTTCTGGCCAATGCCCTGGTGCCGGTTAAAAACCTGGCAGGCGTGTCAGCGTTGGGGCCGGTGGCTGCGGCTTTTGTCGTTTTTCTGGCACTACTGCTTTTGACTGGTGTCAAGCTCTTTGACGATGCCCGGCCCGTTCTGCCACGCATGGCGGCTACGCTCTTTGGCGTTGCTTATATCGGGCTGATGGGCTCGTTTCTAACGCTTTTGCGGGTCATGTTTGAATCCACTTCAGGCCCATTCGCTCTATATCTTGTAGTGGCCGCAACCAAGGGCACCGACACCGGAGCCTACACCTTCGGCAAGCTTTTTGGCCGCCACCTGATGACACCACGCCTTTCACCCAAAAAAACCTGGGAAGGTGCTGCTGGCGGAGTGCTTTTCGCCATTGGTCTGACATTTCTGGTGCAGTTAATTGAGCAGGCTTCAACCGGCACAAGGCTGCTGACCAGCACGGCCGAGACTTTGCTTTTTGCGATCTCCATTTCTATTGCCGGGCAACTTGGCGACCTGGCTGAATCTCTGATCAAACGCGAAGCCCGAACCAAGGACGCTTCGGTGTCGCTTCCCGGCTTCGGTGGAGTGCTTGACTTGCTGGATTCTCTTCTTCTGGCTGCGCCGGTGGGCTGGTTTTTTCTGGTACTGCCGCACTTTTAATTGCATCGCCATGAGGGGCAAATCGCAAGTTGATGATTCAGATGGCAATTTGGCTGAAAATCATCATGCTGCACGGTTTAGTGCACGAATTCCATTGATTTTTGGCCGGTCGGGCACAGATAATGATATAATTCAGTTGGAATCTTCGGTGACTGGAACGATTCCCAAACGGACCCAATCAAGGAACGCCCATGGCCGATGCGCCGATTTCGATAACGATCAGCCTTGAAAATCACGACGAAGAACTGGCCGTTCTGGGCAGTCGCGACCAATACCTGCGACAGGTTCGTGATGCGCTGGGCGTGAAAATCCTGGCCCGGCACGGCGAGCTTCGAATTGATGGCGATCGCGATAAGGTTGAGCGGGCCAAGTCCGTTTTTGAAGAACTTCGTACGCTTTACAAAAATCGTCAGGCGATTAACTCTTCGGAAGTCTCTCGAATTCTTGACGGTGGCACCACTTCCGGCCCCAAAGGCAGCGACGGCATTTCGACACCCGCACCGCTTGAAATTCGCGAAGGCTCAAAAAGCTTGCGTGCCCGCACGGAAGGGCAGGTCGAATACCTTCGTGCCCTGAAAGAAAACGAGCTGGTTTTTGTGCTTGGCCCGGCCGGTACTGGCAAAACCTATCTGGCCGTGGCCGTGGCAGTGGCGGCCCTGCGTTCCGGCAGCGTCAAGAAGATTGTACTGGTGCGTCCGGCAGTTGAGGCTGGCGAGCATCTTGGCTTTCTGCCCGGCGACCTTGAAGCCAAGATCAATCCCTATCTCAGGCCACTGCTTGACGCCCTTCACGACCTGATGGAATTTGAAGCGATCAGGCGTTATATGACCAACGACTTGATTGAAATTGCCCCGCTGGCCTACATGCGCGGGCGCACGCTGAACGACGCCATGATCATTCTGGACGAAGGCCAGAACGCCACAATTTCTCAGATGAAAATGTTCCTGACACGTATGGGCACGAATGCCCGAATCGTGGTCACAGGCGACCCTTCCCAGAATGACCTTCCCACCGGCACACCCAGTGGCCTGAACGATGCCGTGGCGAGGGTGAACAACACTCCGGGTGTGGCCGTAGTGCGTTTGACAAGGGCCGATATCGTTCGGCACCCGCTGGTTCAGGCCATTGTTGATGCCTACGAGAAACCGCTGGATAATTAACAATCTCATGCTGCACGACAGCCACAACCGATACACTTGTAAATCATAATTTATGAGCTGTGCACCACGTCGAATTCGCCTTTCACGGTTCGGTCGCGGCTCTCAGGTCGATTTCGGCTCGGGTGAACGCCGTCAGATGACGCGTGGTTCGCGCACCCGGCTCTTGATCGTAAGTCTTTCATGCCTGCTCACCGCCTGCATTGTGCATGGCTGGGGCCCGGCTTTTGGATTTCGCATCGGGCAGGTGCCCTCGCGGGAAATCAGGCTGAAGGTGGCCGGAATTGAGCGGCGAAATGCGCTTCGCACGAACGGTCAGCGGCAGTTGCAGGAAGATTCGGTGCTACCCCGGATGATCAACGATCCCCGCCCGGTTTTCGACCTGATCAAAAGCGTTGAAGACCTTGCGGCTTCGGTTTCAACCGTGAACAGGGCCGACGACTTGCCGGAAAGCGTGATGCAGAAATGGGGAGAGATCGACCGCGATACTTTCGAAGACCTGCGTGAAGCCAACGATGTGCTCGAACGGCACGAACTTTTCTCAAAAGAGCTTCGCAGCGCCTTTGAACCAATCATTCGCAATGGTGTGCTCAGCGTTGCGCCGCTGCCACGCCAATATCAGAATGCACGGACATTTTCGGTGCGTCGCGATGGGCAAAACCCGCTCGAATCGCGAGCCGTCTCGATCGACAATCTTCTTCACGAGCGTCTGTTCCGAAAAGAAAGCGACTTTTATCGCCATTTTGTCAGCAGCTTTCGGCCGCCTGAGCTGGGTCAGCGTCTCTTTGATCTGGTTCTGCCCAAACTGGCCCAGACGGCCACACTTTCCTACGACGAATCATCAACCAACCTGGCCCGCGACGAAGCCCGCTCCAATGTTCCCGAAGTCTTCGACCAGTTCAAACGCGGCGACCTGATTGTCGAGCAGGGCCAGACCATCGACAACGAAAATCTGGAACTTCTCAAGCTGGAACACGATGCCTTTGTCAGCGGTTTCACGCCCCACACCATGGTCTTGCGATGGGTGGCCGCCATTGGCCTGTGTGGAGCACTTTATGGGTTTATCATCATTTACCTGGTGCGAAACGAACCGCGAATTGCCCATAACACGTCTCGTATTCTGCTGTTGTGCGTGCTTCTCAATCTTTGCCTGATGCTGGCCCGCGTGGTCTCGATCCAAACGTGGGACGCCGAAACGCTGCCCGTGGCTCTGTGCGGAATGATCGCAACCATCGCGTTTGGTATGGATGTGGCCATTATCTTTTCACTTGGTCTTTCCATCCTAACCTGCCTGGCCCTGGGCGTCGGGATTGATGAGGCGATTGTGCTTTTTGCCGGCACATCGGCTGGTGTCGTGACCCTGGGCGATGTTCGCTCGCGAACCAGAATCATCAAAGTTGGCTTTATTATCGGCGTGGTAAATTTTCTCATGACATGGATGGCCGAACTCTGGCAGCAGGACCCCCACAGCCTGATTCTTTCCATCAGCCTCTGGCGTGCCTGCTGGGGCATTATGGCCGGCTTTTTTCTGGGCGGAATTCTGCCATTTCTGGAAACAAATCTGGGCCTTGTCACCGGCATTAGCCTGCTTGAACTGGCAGATGCCCGCCACCCGCTGCTTCAGGAACTGGTGCGCCGTGCCCCCGGCACTTACAACCATTCCATCACCGTAGGGGCACTGGCTGAATCAGCCGCCGAAAAAATTGGTGCCAATGCACTGCTTGTGCGGGTAGGGGCTTATTTTCACGATATCGGCAAGATGATTAAACCCGACTATTTCGTTGAAAACCAGCCACGCGGGCAGGCCAGCAAGCACTTGGGCCTGAGCCCCTCGATCAGCACCATGATCATTATTGGCCACGTTAAAGATGGCTATGAACTGGGCCGCGAGCACAACCTGCCCCAGCCAATTCTCGACCTGATCCAGCAACACCACGGCACCACCATTGTTGAATACTTTTACCGTGAAGCCACCCGCCGCGAACAGGCGGCCCAATATCCCGAAACAGTACAGGAAGGGGCTTTTCGCTATCCCGGCCCCCGGCCACTCACTAAAGAGGCCGGTATCCTGATGATCTGCGATGCCGTCGAATCAATCAGCCGCACCCTTTCTGACCCCACACCCGCCCGGCTTGAAGCCGTGGTGAATGAGCTTGTCGAAAAACGCCTGGCCGATGGCCAGTTTGACGATTGCGGCATCACCCTGAAAGAACTGGCTGATGTCAAAAAGAGCGTGACCAAATCGCTTATCGCCATTTATCATGCCCGCATCAAATATCCGGAAACACGCTCGGCTTGAGCCAAATCAATCGCCTTACCGGCAATCAGGCTGATTCAAACCACAACCTTATGAGCCATAACCCATTACCCGTTCACCTGATTGAAATCACCAGCCGGCAAAAGGCCATGGTCGTTGATTACCAGGCCATGCGTGGCATAGTCAGCCAGATGCTCAGCCGGCTGGGCTACAGCAGGGCCGAAATCAGCATTCAGCTTGTGGATAACAGCTCGATTGCCAGCCTGAACCAGTCAAGGCTGGGGCATGAAGGTGCCACCGATATCATCACCTTCCCGCTAAGCCCGCCTGATGCCAAGGTGCTTGAAGGCGAATTGGTAATCTCTGCCGAATGGGCAAAAGAAACAGCTCAGGCAAATGGCGACAGCCTGCACGATGAACTGGCTCTTTACCTGGCGCATGGGCTTTTGCACCTGGCCGGGCAGGACGACATTGCCCGGGCCGACGCCCGCGAAATGCGTTTCAGGGAGTTTCAACTGCTTACATCACTGGGCATTACGCCACCCAAAAACCGATTCGGCGAATGGCAGGAATAAGCCATGCCATCGCTGAGAACGGATGCCCTGGTGCTCAGATACACTGACTATTCCAACTCAAGCCGGATTTTCACGCTTTTTACGCGTGAGCTCGGCAAGGTTGATGCCATAGCCAAAGGGTCGCGTCGGCTTAAGGGGCCCTTTGAGAATGCCCTTGACCTTTTATCTGTTTGCGATATTGTCTTGCTTTACAAGAGTAACGAAACGCTTGACCTTGTAACGGAAGCCAGTCTTGTCGAGCGTTTTGCGACCCTGGGAGCCAATCTGGCGACTATGTATGCCGGGTGCTACCTGGCTGAATTGCTGACCGAACTGACCCAGCCACACGACCCGCACCCCCGGTTATTTGATTCAGCCGTAATCACCCTGCGGTATCTGAACCATTCGCCACTGGATCGCCGAAGGATCATGCGGTTCGAACTGGCACTTCTGCTGGAGCTGGGTCTCATGCCAAGCCTTGAATCGTGCGTGCACTGCGGTATGCCGCCCGTTCCTGCCCAATCTGCAGGGCCAATCGCCTTTGGCCTGGCAACGGGCGGGGTGATCTGTGCCGAATGCCGGCCAGGCCAGCCCCATGTGGCCACTCTTTCAAGCCAGACGCTGGAACTGCTGCGTGCCCTGACCCAACCCGGCAATGTGTGGCGATCATTTGGCTCGCCCCGCGACGAAACCATGGCCCGCGAAGTCGTCGCATCCGTCATTTGCCACCTGCTTGGCCGCAGGCCACGCATGCACCGCTACCTTTTTTCGGGGAACGAGATGTAGTCCCCGGCCCGATTGATTCGTGCCGAACCCGACCTCTCCGGCACGGCGGTATGATTCAAAGCTCATTTTCAGAAGCACAGGTGGCGAAGGATCGCTCCCGAATGAATCGCTCAAACGCATGGATGCGTGACATCAATAATCACTCCCGAATCAGCCTGGCCTTCACAGGGCTTTGCCTGCTACTGGCCTCAGGCTGCGCCAGCGGTGCCAATTCCGTGCTCTCGCGGTGGTCGATGGCCCGCGATGAAGGTATCGCCAAAGGTATCTCGGGCGAGGAATATGCCAACGCCGCCAAATCATCAGGCAGGAACCGGTTTGGCCCGGCAGGCGTGATCGATTATTTTCGTGGCAGGGATGGCTCGCAGCAGCAGACCAATGCCGCCAGTGTCGCGGCCGATGCCCTGAAAAAAACGTCGTCTCGCGATAACTGGCAGATTCAGCAGGTCGCCGCCGACCCTGAAACCGAAGCCGAATTTCAGGTCGCTGAGAAAGCCTTCCAGCAGGGCAGCCTGTCTGACGCCAAAAGCCGCTTCAAAAAGCTGGCCAAGCGGCATAAGGGCAAGCCCATGGGCGAATCTGCCCAGTTTTATGTGGCGGAATGCGAATTTCAGCAGTCAGACTTCGTCTCGGCCCATGATTCCTACGAACGGCTTGTGGCTGATTACCCGGGCACACGCTTTCTTGACCGCGTCGTGGCCCGTGAGTATGCCATAGCCAGGCAGTGGCTTGTGGCTGCGGGTATGGATGTGCCGAATCTTCGCGAAGAATCGTCGGCCTCGCTCACCCCTGGCGGGTTTCGCGACCGTGGCCCTGAACTGATCATGCCGAAACTGCCGGACGACAAAAAACCAGCGGCTGACAAGGACAAAGACCCGGCCGTGACACGTGCCGGCGACGGCCCTGCGGCTGAAACCGACAAATCAGCTTCAGACAAGGCTGCTCTCGCCAGTGATTTGCCGGTCGCACCCGAAAAAGTGCCCTGGTATGCCCGATTTACCGGCCTTTTGCCGGGCCTTGATGTTCGCGGCCACGGCTTCGCGGCACTTGAGCATGTGCGCCACCACGACCCGACCGGGCCGCTGGCCGACGATGCCACCATTTTACTGGCTGATGCCTATTTTCAGTTCAAGGATTACGACACCGCCAATATCTATTATGACCAGTTCCTGACCGACTTTCCCAAGAGCCCCATGTATCGCGAGGCCCAGGAAAAATCGATCCTCTCCAAGGTCAATTCCTACATCGGCCCGGAATACGATGCCCAGCAACTGGAAAAAGCCCGCGAGCTGATTCAGCGCACACTTGCCGCCTATCCTGACCGCCCCCGCGAAGAGCAGAAACGGCTTTATCACCTGCTTGACCTGATCACTGATCAGGAAGCCGAGCGTGCCTATCTCACTGGCGACTACTATCGCCGCACCGGAAAAGCCATGGCCGCCGAATTTTATCTGGGCAAGGTCATTGCCAAATACCCCAACAGCACATGGGCCGAGAAATCGCGTGAACAGATGAATCTGGTGGCCAAAATGCCCCGCAAGTTCACCGCTCCGTCGAAGATCATGAGCCAGCCGGGCGCACCCGACCCGATGTCGATGAACCGCGGCAGCAATTCCGGCCCCGGCAGTATGATGAACCCGAACAACATGACAGGGCCCTGACAATGCCCCACAGCCACCGGCAACAACACCTGGCCTACACTCGCCGAAGCCTTTTTTCACAGGTATCAGCAGGGCTGCTTGCAGCCATTGCCACGGGCTGTGGCTATAGCATTCGCCAGCCTTATAATCGCGAGATACGCACGGTTTATGTGCCAGTTTTCCGCAACCTGACTTATCGGCGCGACCTGAACCTGATGCTGACCGAAGCCGTGTGCAAAGAGATTGAAAAACGCACACCCTATAAGGTTGTCGGTTCGCCGGAAGGGGCTGATAGCCAGCTGAGTGGCGAAGTGACCTTCGCCGACAAAAACCTGGTGGTTGAAAACCCCCAGAACCTGCCGCGCCAGCTTTCGGCCTCGCTGGTTTCTACCGTCGTCTGGAAAGATATCCGCGATGGCGACAATTCCAAGGATGTCGGCAAGGTAACTCTGCGTGAAAATGTCACCTTCAGCCCCGAATTTGGCGACACCACGCTCTTGGCCTATCAGAATGCCTGCCAGAAAATGGCCGAGCAGATTGCATCGATGATGGAACAGCCCTGGTAAGAACCGGCAAAATCCGCCTTTCTGAAATGACCGATTGCTGATATAAGTTTTGCAGTACTGAATGGATATCCGCCGGTCTGAATCGGCGGGAGTCAGGACGACCACGCCCATGCAATCGGTGGAAACGCCACCAGTTATCGACGACGAAACAGCCATTTTTCCGGCAAGTGCTAGGCCACATCCATCGCTGGCCGACCGCTTTGCTGCTGTCAAATCCGTTATCTCGCGTGATATCGACGAATTTCGGGCTTACAGGGCCGTAATCGGCAATCTTGTCGCCCAGGAATTGCAGGTAAGATACCAGAGATCAATGCTTGGCTTTCTCTGGACACTTGTCAACCCGGCACTCATGATGGGCACACAGGCCCTCGTCTTTTCGCGGCTTTTCCGCGGGATGGGCGACATGGGCCCCTGGCAGTACACCATTTTTCTATTCTCGGGCGCCATGCCCTGGACATTCCTCTCGACAAGTATCACCGATTCCACCACCAGCCTGATTCACAACGAAGGCCTGATACGCAAGATCTATGTACCAAAATGGATCTTTCCGCTGGCCAGGGTGCTCATTCAGGGCATCACCTTCATGCTTTCCATGGCGGCCCTGTTCCTCATGCTCTGGCCCCTGGGTGCCACCATTTCCAGCAGCCTTGTCGCACTGCCGCTGGCCATTGCACTGCTTGGCCTTTTTACCATGGGTCTGGGGCTGGCGGCGGCCACAATTCACACATTTTTTCGCGACTTCGGCCACTTCCTTAATGTCGGCCTTCAGGCGTGGTATTTTCTCACGCCCATCATTTACAAGGCTGATTTTCTGCCGCCTGATGAACGCTGGAAGTTCTGGCTTAACCCGGCCTATCCATTTGTCAGGCTCTTTCAGACAATCATTCAGGAAGCACGCTGGCCTGAAGCCTGGCTTTTCGGCGTGGCCACCCTCATGGCCACAGCAACTTTTGCCTTGGGCTATGCGATTTTCAAGTCGCAGGAGCAAAAAATTGTATTTCGACTCTGATCTCTGTCAGATATCGCCGGAGTTCGAGCGATGAACACCCTGGAACAGACACGAATTGATTCAGGCCACCTGGGCCCGATGCACGCCAGGGCGAACTCCCGGCCAGATTCTCAGCCTGGCTCCAATTGCATTTCTGGCGATGAAAATGACGACACAGTCGTCAGCCTGAACAATCTTTCATTAAAATTCATCAGCTTTAAAGATACACACCCCAGCCTGAAACGTGCTGTATTAAATCTTGTTCTGCGGCGCAAGGCCCCTGCGCACGACAATTCCTTCTGGGCCCTGCGCCATGTCAGCCTGAAAATTCGCCGTGGTGAACGGGTCGCCCTGATCGGCAATAATGGTGCAGGCAAAAGCACTTTGCTAAAGGTCATCGCACGCATTTACGAGCCCAGTCAGGGTGAAATTGCAATTAACGGCCGTGTGGCCCCGATGATTGAAATGGGTGCCGGGTTTCATCCAGAACTCACCGGCCAGCGCAATATCATGCTCAATGGTGCGCTGATGGGCATGTCGGCAGCCACCATGAAAATGAAATCGCCTGCCATCTGGAGCTGGACGGGCCTTGGCGAATTTGCTGATATGCCTTTGAAATACTATTCCAGCGGTATGTTTCAGCGGCTTGCCTTTGCAATCGCCACGGAAGTTGAGCCGGAAATTTTGCTGGTTGAGGAATCGCTGAACGCCGGCGACGCGACATTTGTCGAGAAGGCCAAATCCCGCATTCTTGAGGTCTTTGACAAAGCCAAGGCGGTGATCGTGGTTTCACACGACCTGAGTATTGTCAGAGAATTGTGCGATCGTGTCATCTGGCTCGAGCGCGGCCAGATCATTGCCGATGGCCCCACCCAGACCATTGTCGATCAATACATCGCCCGCGTTCACCAGCAGGCCAGCGGCCATTAATGCAATCTGGGCACAAATTGCAACTGTTAAAGTCAGTCTTTATCCATCCAGAAGCGTCTGGCCTGCATCAGTTGCACAAAGTGCTGAATGATGGGCGTCTCTTCCAGGGCCGACCATCGGGCATCGGTGTCGGCTTCGTTTCGCACATTACTTTTGGCGTCGGCACTCAGCTCAATTTTTAATTTCATCGCCCGGCCAAAGACTTCTTTCGCCGCCTTACCAATTTTTTCCTCGTCAGCTTCCGGCTGAAGCGAGGCAACCATTTTGTCAAACGTCATGGGCACACGGCACAGCATCGCACCATCTGGCAACAGTGCTATAGGCGGATAACCTGCCAGCATCGGGCCGTATCTCATGCCCAGCTTGCCTACAAATTCTGACCATCGGCCCACGATACGCTCAAGACTTGGCAGATCGTGTGGCGGCAGCTGATTCCCGGCAGGTGCAGCGGTTCTGCCGGCTGGTGCTGAACCCGTTGGCGGCGGGTCATCGCGATCCGAATCGGTCACGGTCAGTGCCAAAACAGCTTCCGGCCGATGAGCAGTGGCCGAAACCACTGTTTCGGGCTTACGCGAAATTGACGGAGCAGGGGGCGTGAAGGAACCAGCTGATGCTGCCGGGTTATTTGAGCTAACCGGCGATGCACTGATACGCTGGGTGGTCACCGTATTGGCAGAAGCCCCGGTGGCCGACGGGCGGGCAGATGCCGGCGGTGGCCCGCCACCTGCCTTGATGTGGGCCACAACATCGGCCAGGTCGGCCAGCCTGTCAAGCCTGGCCACGCGGGCCAGACCCAGCTCGGCCAGCAGGCGGCCCTGTGGGTTGCCTTTCATCTTGGCCCGGGTTTCGGCCAGAATTTGCATGGCGGCCAGAATGGAATCAAGGCCCCAGTCACGGCTTAGCGCTTCAAGACGCCCCTTTTGCCGCGAACCTACGGCAATCAGCGGAGTGGTTGAGCCAGAAGCCTGAACCATGGCGTCACGCAGAAGTTCAAGCAGGCCGCTGACAAGATCGCCGGGCTGCACACCCACGTTCACAGCCGCATCAACCAGCATCAGCACGCGTGCAAGATCATGTGCCACAACGCCTTCCAGCATTTCAAGCATGCGGTCGTCGCTGGCCAGACCCAGAATTTCCCGTGTTTTTTCATCGCTCAGGCGACCTTCAGTGTGCACCAGTAGCCGCTCAAGCAAAGACTGGGCGTCGCGCATCGAGCCACCTGCACGCCGGGCCACTGTCCACAGTGCATCGGGCTCGACATCCACGCCCTCTTTCTGGCAGATCTCGGCCATGGTGTTG
>JBJTRR010000719.1:0-5528 GCA_046076185.1 bacterium
TGTCGCGAAGACAAGGCTGTGCAGAAGTTTATGTTTCATCAGATTTTTGGGCTCCGAAGGCAATGGCAATGGGCCGGTGCGATATTGACCGTGCCTGAAATGCTCAGTCAGCGATCAATTTAATATATCGAACATGTCAAATGAATGCACTGGATTGGCCCTTTTAACGAGCCAATCCAGGGTTGAACATTTCAGTTCCCGTTTTGATGATTCTGGTCAGACGGGGATACGTATTCTTGCGATTTTTCTCTTACCTACGCGAACAATCAGACCATCACTTACACCGATTTTCCCATTCACATCGGAAACGGCTTCGCGATCAGGCCCGAAGTTCACTCCCCCCTGTGCGATCACCCGGCGAGCGTTGGAGGTGCTTGTTTCAAGCCCAAGTGCAACGATCAAGCGAGACCAGGGCACTTCACCCGATTCATCCAGAAGGTCTGACGGCAGTGTGACATCAGGAATTTCTTCAGGATCGGCCCCTGAGCTTCTCCGGCGAAATTCGGCAGCGGCATGATCAGCGGCAGCTTCGCCGTGATACTCGTTGACGATGGCTTTGCCCAAGATTTCTTTTGCATCGCGGGGGTTGAACTGGTCGGAAAGCCAGCGATTTATGTCTGCCCCGGCAAGGTCGGTCAGGAGCGTAAAATATTGGCGCATGGGTTCATCGGGAATGCTCATGACTTTGCCGAACTGGGTCACGGCGTCTTCGGCCACGCCAATATAGTTGCCAAGGCTTTTGCCCATGCGCCGCGTGCCATCGGTACCCACCAGAATGGGCATGGTCATGGCCACCTGCCCCTCCTGCCCTTCGGCTCTTTGAAGGTCTCGGCCGCACATCAGGCTGAATAGCTGTTCGGTGCCGCCCAGTTCCACATCGGCCTTGATCTCAACGGAATCCCAGCCCTGCATGAGTGGGTAAAGGCATTCGTGCAGGTAAACCGGCTTTTCGGCGGCAAGCCGTTTTGCGAAGTCGTCGCGGGTGGTGAGCTGCGAAACTGTCATCTTGCGGCAAAGGTCAAGCACATCCAGAAACGACCACTTGCCGAACCATTCGCCATTGCGATAAACCTCGGCGGCTGAAAGATCAATGATTTTGCCTACCTGTACAAGATAATCACGGGCGTTATGTTCAACGGCCTCTTCCGTGAGCTTGGTCCGGCTTTCATCCCGGCCTGAAGGATCACCCACAAGCGCTGTGTAGTTACCAATAATGATGATGGCTTTATGGCCCAGTTCCTGAAACTGCCTGAGCTTGCGCAAGGGAACGGTATGCCCCAGGTGAACATCGATTCCGGTTGGGTCGATGCCATATTTCACCCTCAACGGCCGGCCGGTTTCGATCGATTTCTGCAGCTTTTTTTTGAAGGCATCTTCCGGTACGATACCCTCTACGCCGCGTGTGAGAATTTCCCACTGATGCTCAAATGATTTCATGACCACACTTTTTGATCGATTGCCGCTGAGATTGTGGATGAAGGCTGGCTACCAGACATCATGCGAGTATAACTTCCTGAGAATGACATTCTAGGGCAATTGCCAAAGTTTGATCAATCCTGAAGATTCAGGATTGATCAAGGTGTTTCGCACGCAAAAGCCGTATTTTTCATGACTGTGAGTGCCAATTGAATCAACCTGACACATGGCTTGGCCTTGTAGGATTACTGCTTTTTCTACAGCTTGGCGCAATGCTTATCGCTAACGCCATTTCATTGCTTGACCGTGTCTATGGCATCCGCTGGCTGGTGTCGTTCGGGTTAAGACCGCCGGTGCGATGGTCGATACCATTTTTCTTTGTGGCCTGGCTTGTGCTGATCGCCATACAGTCGCTTCTCTTTGTTTTACTCAATACGATCCCGCAATTGAAAGATGGCTCGAATAAGGGAGTGGTCACCATGGCCACGGTTTCCCTTGCAAATCTTCTTTTTGTGATGCTTTACATCAGGATTTCCGGGCCTGGCCGGGCGATGGGCATGAAACGACTGGGCCTGACCGGGCCTGATCTTGGGAGACAGATAGGCATTGGGTTTCGTACGGCCATGCTGGCCGCGCCCTGGGTTTATGCCACCAATTTGATGGCGAACCTGATTTTTGAGAATAACCCCCATGCCGTGATGAAGATGCTTGATGATGGCATTTCACCCACGACAGCTGCCCTGGCTGGCCTTTCAGCCGTGGTGACTGCTCCGCTGGCTGAGGAAGTTTTGTTTCGAGGAATCCTGCTGGGGGCACTGGTTCGTAAAAGCCAGGTGGTGCATGCCTCGCGTAGAAAAATCAGGGTGCAACTGGCAAATGTTGTAACCTCGCTGATTTTTGCAGCGCTTCATGCCGATGCATGGCCTGCCCCGATTGGAATTTTCGTGCTTTCTCTGGTTCTGGGCAAACTTTACATCACAACCGGGCGACTCTGGCCATGTATAGCCGCCCATGCCCTGTTTAATTCTACAGGGGTTCTTGGCATGATTTTCGCCGTTCTTTCCAAAAAGGCCGGGATGTTCCCGGCCAGCGGATTCTTGATGAATTTCTGGTGAAATTAGTAATGAAAAACACCTGCCAGGTATAGGCAGGTGTTTTGATTAGAAAAAGCCAATTTTGAAAGGGCAGATCAGGCCTTTTTCTTGGCCGGGGCGGGCCGTTTTGGTACTTCGTCATAGCCAGGCAGAACGGATTTAACGTCAGCCTTGGTTGACCCTTCAGCCTGACCAAGAATGAACCTCAGGCCGCCGGAAAGCAGTGCTTTGTAATTCTCGTTGGCCCAGACATCTTCCCTGTGACCCATCGAAGTGTAGAAAACATGGCCTTTGCCATGCTGCCGAGACCATGTCTGTGGGAAGTTCGGGCGAACGTATTCCCAGCCAGTCATTCCCTCAGTGACTTGAGCGTAAATGACATGGATGTCGTTAGCCAGGTTGATCAGTGAATACCATTCATCGTTGATCTTGAATTCGTCCTGCCCAAAGCCGCTGGCACCCGGGAATTTGGCATCTTTAATCAGAAGTTTGGCAACCTGCTGGGGGCCGTGTGAGATAAACTCGCCGCCGATCAACTGAATGTAGGGATCGTCCTTGCCTTTGCCGCGGTGATGGCCAAAGGTATCGGTGGCGCAGTGCATGCCCATAAAGCCCTTGCCGCCTGAAACAGCTGCATAAAGTGCTTCTTCACCCTTGGATGACATGGCCGGCTGCTTGTCGGTGCCTGTTTTTGTCAGGTCGCCGGTTGTTTCAAAAGCGAAAGCGTCCCACTCGCCAATCTGGTCGGGCTCAAAAAGTCGCCCGTCCTTGCTGCAAGCCACTTCCAGGCCGAGGCTTTTGCCAATCTCGGTAAAGATTTTGTCGGCGTGCGAGGCTTCGCAATTGGGGCCACGCTTGATGACCGAATGTTCAAAGCCCGAGCTTTTCGTAAAGAAGAGAACCTTCTTGCCAGCCAGTGAGGCGTAGCCGGAATTGCCGGATAAACCGAGACCTGCCAGCCCCAAGGCTGTGCCCTGCAAAAATGATCGACGATCCATTGACATATCACTGACTCCGTGACTGGAAGCGGATTCCAATTTTGAATTGATGGCGAGATGAGTTCACGTTCAACAATACTGTGACGCAAGTGCACGTTCAGATCAATAACTGAAGCGTTAATTTTTTGTATTTCCTATAAACGCAACATTGCTGAACTATCGTGATATTTTAAGGTTTATTTTTCTTGCAAATAAAGAATAAAATGATATATCCCATTATCGGGAATCGCATCTCTTCTGCTTGTCACTTTTTCAGTTGCAGGTTAGCCTGAAATAACGCACCGGGGAGGATCAGTCGCATGGCTTTACTCAAGGTCGGTAGCGCTCAACGCGAAAGGCCGATGATGTTTAACAGGGAACAGGTAACGACTGGCCGACAATCGGTTTTGTCTTCGGGCGCATCGCTCGTTATTTCGCTGACAGGCCTGCTTTGCTCTTTATATTTCTTTAAACCGATACTGATTCCGATGACGCTGGCCGTCATTTTATCGTGCACGCTTATGCCTGCGACACTTTTTATCAGGCGAACGCTGAAGGTCTCGCAATTCATGGCAGCACTGCTTCTGGTGATTATTCTTGGGGCTTCAGGCGGTTATCTTGGATTCATTGTGATTGACCGACTGGCCGAATTCACCATGAACGTGCCGATTGACCTTTCACGGCTGAGTTCCAAAATTTCCCAGAACCTTACCGAAATTGTCAGAGACAATCCACGGTTGGACAGGGTCATTCCAGAGCCGGGGCTGATATCAACTTTCCTTGAACGAAATGTTGTCCGGGCTTTTCAGGATATTGCAGACCCAGCTTCAAACGTATCGACACTGGCAAGTCAGGGTTTCCTGACGCTGGTCCTGGCCATATTCTTTACGGTTGAGCAACCCATACTCGAGCCACGTCTGGCTGCTGCCCTGAGTCGATCAGCGGTTGAGAAGGAGTTCTTCGAAAACCTGTTTCGGCACTTGTCCCGCCGAATGCGGCAATATCTTATTGTCAGGGCCGGAATAAACGCCTTTTTTGGCTTGTCAGTGGCGATAACCCTTTCTCTGCTTGGAATTGAATACGCCGGTTTGCTTGGGCTATTTGCCGGCCTAGCAAATTTTGTGCCATATATCGGTCAGGCTGGGGCGGGCATCTTTCTTGGCTTGGTGGCCATGGCCCAGACGGGATCGATTGTTGATTTAATTATTGTAATATTCGCATTTGCAGGGCTGAGTATTGCGGAAGGATATTTGCTGACTCCAATTGTCATGGGCCGAACGATGGATTTGAACGGCACAACCGTGCTTGTCAGTTGCCTGTTCTGGGGCTTTATGTGGGGTGTGGTCGGGCTGATTATCGCCACGCCGGTGGCTGCATTGGCAAGGTTAACACTCGAGCGGTTTCCTGAAGGGCGCCGCTGGGCCATGCTGATGAGTCAGGTGCCTGAAGAGTCTGCCGGTTAAAATAACTGATCAGAGCGGATATCAACCACTGACATAGTTCAGGATTTGAGCAATCAGGGCACGCAGATCTCGCCGGTGAACGATTCTGTCAATAAAACCGTGTTCAAGTAAAAATTCGCTTGTCTGAAAACCTTCCGGCAATTTCACGCGTACCGTTTGCTGAATCACCTTGGGGCCGGCAAAGCCAATCAGGGCTTTGGGTTCGGCAATGATGATGTCGCCCAGACTTGCAAAAGATGCAGCAACCCCTCCCATTGTGGGGTGAGTGAGAATGGAAAGAAAAAATCCGCCGGCGGCGCTGTGTCTGGCAAGAGCAGCCGAGACTTTGGCCATTTGCATCAGCGAGAAAATTCCTTCGTGCATGCGGGCGCCGCCGCCTGAGCCTGAAAGAATCACTACTGGAAGCTTGGATTCCGTTGCTTTCTCAATTGATCTGGTCAGTTTTTCACCGACTACCGAACCCATCGAGCCCATGATAAACCCGGAATCAGTCATGCAAATCACAGTACGAAGCCCGCGAACAAAACCCTGACCTACAATGGCAGCTTCGTTCAGGCCTGTGCTTTTCTGTTCAGCGG
>JBJTRR010000720.1:0-2285 GCA_046076185.1 bacterium
AGCGGCTGGGCTATGCCGAGGCCGACCCGACGATGGACGTTGACGGCACCGACACCGCCCACAAGCTGGCTGTGCTTGTGCAGATTGCCTTTGGCACAACCGTGCGGACGACAGAAATACCCCGGCAGGGCATTGACCGGCTGGAGGCGACGGATATTCGTTTTGCGGGCGAGCTGGGCTATGTGATCAAACTGCTGGCACGGGCGATTTGCCGCGAGGACGGGCTGGAGCTGCGAGTGGCCCCGACACTCGTGCCCAAGAATTCGCAACTGGCCGATATTTCCGACTCGTACAATGCCATTCGCGTGGTGGGCGACGCTGTGGGCAACACGCTCTTTTCAGGCCGGGGTGCGGGCATGATGCCCACGGCATCGGCGGTGGTGTCAGACGCGATCGGCATTGCGGCCGAGCCAGGTTCGCGCGTGCGGCAATCAGGCCAGCTCTGGCGGCCGGGTGGCAGCCAGATGAAGCTGATCGAAAGCGTGCGGCACCAGTCGCGATTTTACCTGCGATTTCAGATTCACGACCGCCCCGGCCAACTGGCCCATCTGGCACGCATTCTGGGCGAAAACGGCATTTCCATTGCCAGCGTAATTCAGCACGAGCCTGAAGCTTCGGCCGAGCCAGGCCACGACTGGGTGCCGCTAATTATCATGACACACCTGGCCATGGCCGGGGCGATGCATTCAGCGATGGACCGGATTCGCCAGACCTGCGAACTGGCGGGCGAGCCCGTGGTGCTTGAAGTGGAAAGCCGTGGCAACGGCGTGAACCAGTAAGAAAAAGCATTCGAGGAGAAGACATCTCATGGCATCTCGCACGAAATATGTGATGGTGATTCCCGATGGAGCCTCTGACGAACCAAGTGAAGCCCTCGGCGGGCTGACACCGCTGCAGGCGGCACGCACGCCGAATATGGACAAAATGGCGGCCAGCGGGCAGCTTGGCCTGGCGCGAAACGTGCCGGCACGGTTTAACCCGGCCTCTGACGTGGCCACGCTGAGCCTGCTGGGCTATGACCCTGAAGTCTATTACACTGGTCGGGCCCCGCTGGAAGCTGCTGCCATGGGCATTGGCCTCGGGCCTGACGACTGGGCGATTCGCTGTAACATCAACTGCATTATGGAAGGCCGGATGACCGACTTCACGGCCGGGCACATCACCAGCGACGAAGGCCGCCCGCTGATCGAGGCCCTGCAGGCCCGGCTTGGCACAGCCAAAGTGGAATTTCACCCGGGCGTGAGCTATCGCAACCTCATGATTTACCGGGGCCAGCCGGGCGAATCGCCCTTTGATGACACCACGCTGACCACTCCGCCGCACGACGTGCCCGACCAGCCCTCAGCCGACCACCTGCCGAAAGGCAAGGGGGCCGAAATGCTGTGCGAGCTGATGCAGAAGGGCTCGGCCATTGTGGCGAACCATCAGGTTTCGCTGGGGCGAAAGGCGCATCATCCGTCAAATTCCATCTGGCTGTGGGGGCAGGGGCGAAGGCCAAGCCTGCGGCCTTTTGTCGAGCTTCATGGCGTACAGGGTTCGATGATTGCGGCCGTTGACCTGGTGCGTGGCGTGGCGCAGCTTGCCGGCTGGGCCCGAATCGATGTGCCTGGTGCCACGGGTTATCTTGACACTGACTATGCCGCCAAAGGCCGCTATGGCGTGAATGCCATAGCCGATTACGACTTTGTTTGCGTGCATGTCGAAGCCCCCGACGAAGCCAGCCACGAAGGACGGCCCGAAGCCAAAGTGGAAGCCCTCGAAAAAATTGACGAGCTGATTGTCGGCCCGCTGGTTGAAGCTGTGGCCAGGCACCCAAGCTGGCGGGCACTTGTCACGCCTGATCATTCCACACTCATTCGCACGCGTGCCCACGACCGGGCCCCTGTGCCCTGGGCCATCTGCGGCACTGGCATCGCGGCCTCAGGGCTGGCTTATAACGAGCCGACGGCCTATGCCAATCAGGTGAAGATGCTCGACCCCGGCTTCCGGCTGATGGAGCATTTTCTGCTGAAATAATGGCCTGAAGCGTGCTTCAGCCAATGGGGGGCGGCTGGCCTTCGGCCATGTCGTTGTGCCGCATGGTCACCCGAACGGCGTTGCCGGTGGCGTTATAGGCCATGCGGTCAACCAGGCCACGGGTGATCAGCAGGCCAAAGCCGCCTTCACGCAGGCCAAGCTGTTCGCGAACTTCCAGGTGGCGGATCGGGTCTTCTTCGGCAGCGGCATGCGGCAGGTGCTGGGGGTTAAAACCCTTGCCCTGATCAGTGACCGAGAAGTGCAGGCAG
>JBJTRR010000721.1:0-2535 GCA_046076185.1 bacterium
GCAGGGCTTCAAGCTCACGCTGTTCCTTATACGTTAGCTTACGGCGGCCCTGCGCAGCAGCCGGTGTGGGTGCTGGCGCACTGGTTTTTGCCGGTTTTTCCCGATCTGTTTCTTTTGACAGTTGTGATGGCCGCTGGCGAAGAAAGTCGTCGTAGCCGCCGTCATATTCTTTGACATTGCCATCAGTATCAATAAACAGCGTACTGGTGGCCACATTGTTGACAAAAGCGCGGTCGTGGCTGACTACCAGAACCGTGCCCGAAAAATCAACAAGAAGGCTTTCCAGCAGTTCCAGCGTCTCCAGGTCCAGGTCGTTTGTCGGTTCATCCAGCACCAGCACATTGGCCGGCTGCGTGAAAAGCCGGGCCAGGAGAAGGCGGCTTCGCTCGCCGCCGGAAAGGTATTTCACCTGGCTGCGGGCCCGCTCGGGCGAGAAGAGAAAATCCTGCAGATAGCCGATAATGTGCCGTTCCTGACCGTTGATACGAATCATGTCGTATTCGCTCACGTTCTGCTGAACGGTTTTTTCGTCGTCGAGTGATTCCTTGACCTGATCAAAATAGGCGATCTGTAGGTTCGTGCCTTGTCGAATGCTGCCTGACTGCGGTGATAACTGGCCCAGCAGCAGTTTTAATAATGTCGTTTTGCCGCAGCCGTTCGGGCCAATCAGGGCCACTTTGTCGCCCCGGCAAATCATGGTGTCAAGGCTTTTGATGATGGGGCAGTCGGGGTCATAGGCAAAGCCGGCAGCCTTGGCTTCAATCACCATCAGGCCTGATTTATCGGCTTCCTGCACTTCAATGCGGGCTGTTCCCTGGCGGCTGCGGCGTTTGGCGTGTTCTTCACGCAGGGCCTTCAGGGCTCGCACGCGGCCTTCGTTTCGGGTGCGACGGGCCTTGATTCCCTGCCGTATCCAGGCTTCTTCAAGTGCCAGTTTTTTGTCAAACAGGGCTTCCTGCCGGGCCTCGGCCGCCCAGGCCTGCTCTCGGCGTTCAAGAAAGGCACGGTAATTGCAATCCCAATTGAAAATGCGGCCCCGGTCAAGCTCAACAATCCGCGACGCCACCCGCTCAAGAAACGCCCGGTCGTGCGTAATAAAAAGCACTGCCCCGCTGTATTTTGCCAGGTATTCTTCAAGCGTGGCGATGGCTTCAATATCAAGGTGGGGGGTGGGTTCGTCCAAAAGCAATAAATCAGGCTCTGCGACAAGCGATTGAGCCAGCAGCACTCGGCGTTTCATGCCTGAGGAGAGTTCGGCAAATGTCTGATCACCCGGCAGGTCGAGCCGTGAAAGAATGGTCGTGACACGGTAATCATCGGCCGAAATGCCTGGCTCAATGGTTTTCAGGCCGTCGGCAACCACTTCAGCGATGGTGCCTGAAGTGCCCGCCGCCACATCCTGCGGCAGTTGTCCGATGCGCAGGCCCTGCTGCCGCACAATCTCGCCTTCATCAGGTTTCAGGCCGCCGCTGATAATCTTCATCAGGGTTGACTTGCCTTCGCCATTGCGGCCCAGCAGGCAGACTCGCTCGCCCCTGGCAATGCTGAAATCGGCGGCATCAAGCAGCTTCGGGCCGCCAAAGGTATGGCTGATCTGTTTCAGGGCGATGAGGCTCATGAGATTCCCGCCGGACTACGTGTGTCGAATTGGCCATGAGTCAGCCAAAACCTGTCGAAATGGATCAGCCCATACATTCAGGCCAACTTTCAATGTTATTATATTTTCCATTGATCATTAAACTCAACATGCAATTTGTTTCAAAAACAGGGAAGGATGCAATATTAATGTAATCTCATCCTTTGATTTCTTGAAAGTTGAAACTCAATGTCCTTCACCGAAAAGTTTTTGCAATTCATTATCGATATAATTCAAATGATATTTTAATTTAGCTTTTCTGATAGTCATGCAATCATATTGCTTTCGAATCATATTCCAGCCAAAAAGCAAGTCAGACGGTTTATGACTATACCATGAAAATATAAACCAGTTTCAGGGCGAGTCAAATGAAACCCGCCCTGAAATTGCATTTTCATGTGTGGCCCCAATTTGCCGGCGATCACCTTTGCACGCGTGCCGTGCCGCCCTTGGCCAGGGCTTCCACTTCAGGCAAAGTGGCCATGGTGGTGTCGCCAGGGAAGGTCGTGAGCAGTGCGCCATGGGCCCAGCCCAATCGCAGCGATTCTTCAGGCGACCGGCCCATCAACAATCCGGCAATCAGGCCAGCAGCGAAGCCATCGCCGCCGCCGATGCGGTCGATCACGTCCAGATGCATCGTCGGGCTGACATAACGCTGGCCGTTGAGCCAAAGCACGGCGGCCCAGTCGTGGCGGTTTGTGGAATGCACTTCCCGCAGGGTGGTGGCCACCATCTTGATATTGGGGAACTGGGCGACGACATTGTCGATCAGGCCGAAGAAGGTGTCGGGGTCAAGCTTGCTCTTGGAATGAACGTCGGGGCCGGCAATGCCAAGGCCCTTCTGCAGGTCTTCTTCGTTGCCAATCAGGCAGTCGAGCTTGCCGGCGATGGCCCTCATC
>JBJTRR010000722.1:0-6939 GCA_046076185.1 bacterium
CTTCTCCCCTGACTTGGTCGCCGGGACGCTGCAATGGAGTCTGTGTCCGTGTCAAATCATTCGGGCCAGTCAGTTGATCCAGCCGGATCTCTACGTCTGTCTGTTGACTTACCCTGGCTCTGGCAATCGCTGGACCAATTGTCATGCTCAATTCTTGACCCAACCCATCCGGCAAATTTCTTAAGTGACTTACAAGCTCTTGATCCAGCAGCATTTGCGAATCATCTAACAGATTGGCTATCCGGCGATAATCCTGCCGGTCTGCCACTTAACATCTGGCGACATTCAGCGGCGTCGGGTGTTGATGAATCACTTTTAAAACTCTGGCGGGCTGGAGTTTATCTGGCCAGGGCTATCGAACGCACGGCGCTGGAATTCGCCGTCAGCCTGCCTCAGCCCGGCATGACTTTGGCCTACATGCTGCAAGCCTCGCTCTGGACGATGGCCGCTCAATCGCCCGAGAAATTTCACGAGTGGCTCACAGCCGACTCGGCCAGCCTGCGACAGACCCTTGAAACAAATTTGCTGGGTGCCCGGGCTTCAATCTGGTCGCAAATGTATCTGCAAAAGAATGGCCAGGAAGAACTTGCACGATTTCTCTGGACATCTCGCGATCTGGCCAGCCTACCGGGTGGCAACAGTCAGGGAAGCTCTGAAAAAACTCTGTCAGACGTGCTGGTTTCAGCCTTAAAGCTCTATCATCAAAGTCGTTACAATCTTGCAAAAGCCAGTCGGCCAATGGCCTCGCTGAAGGATCCAAAAGTCTCGTTGATTGAACTGCAAGTCGAGCAGGAAACAAAACCTGAGGCCTTTTTTGCACCTGCCGACGATCGCCTGGTCAGGCTGGTGACTCACTCCATCCACCAGCATCTTCGGCTTGAACTTCAGCAGAGGTGGATGAAATCTGCCACCCTGATTCTGACCGACATGTGCCTGTCTGCCGATCAGGTCGCTGCGAATGCACATTCAACCTATCCTGATACTCAGCAAAGATTTGAATCCGGCACTGGCGATACACTCACCCTTGCCCGGTTGCAACAGGCCGAATCACGATGGGCATCGCTTAAGTCATTCTGGTGGAAGATGATGGATCGGTTTGACGACTGGGCTGATTCCGTCAGTCACGAGCACCACATTTCCGAAAGTCAGGCCCAGGCCATGCGATTTGAGTCGCTGGCTGAATTTGCCGCCGGGGCCGGTCACGAGCTGAATAACCCGCTGGCCGTGATTCAGGGCAGGGCCCAGCAACTGCTTGCAAAATCACAGGATGCGTCATCAAGGCAGGCCCTTAAGGCGATCATTGACCAGACATCGCGGGCTCACCGAATGCTACGCGACCTGATTTTCATTGCCCGCCCCGGGCGTTCAAATCCGGGTCTGTTCCGACCAGCCGATATCGTCAGGGGTGTCGTTCGCGAGCTTCGAGACGAGGCCGACCGCCGCCAGGTCACGCTTGAAATGCTGCCTAACCGGCTGGGCCGCATGGAAACTGATCAGCTTGACCCCGATGGCTTCCGCCAGATTCTGCTTGGGCTGGCCCGCAATGCGATTGAGGCTAGCCCACCGGATAGCTGCGTGCAAGTCGATCTGGTGCATGAAGTTGGAACGATAAAAATTCAGGTGGCTGATCAGGGCCGTGGCTTCAGCTCGACGGATGCCGCGCACCTGTTCGACCCATTTTATTGTGGCCGAAAGGCTGGTCGTGGCCTGGGTCTGGGTCTGCCGCGCATGGCCCGGGTGGTGTCGCAGATGAACGGTCGCATTCGTTACCGGTCGAATCCTGGCGGTAAGGGCAGCACCTTCGAAGTGATCCTGCCTTTGCCGGAAGAGCATCGTTCCCAAAGCTTTAGCCATTCCGCCTGAAAGAGAGCTTTATAGCCCCTTGCCAGACTCCCGGGTTGAATTATCAACCATAAGACTGATTATCGGACGTTAACATGGGGTGCCAAAATCGGCCCCGTGTATGATTCGATGACAAACTGCTTTAAGCCGACCCGACCGGCGTGGTAAACTGCCGCTTAACTGATCAATACGCTTCCCCTGCTCCAACACCCATGGCGGCATGAACAGGAATTCCAATTCAGCCTCTGGCAAAAGGTTGCCCGCCCGGGCCTGGCTTATCTTTGGGCTTACGGTTGCCCTGGTCTTGCTCAGCCTTGGGCTCAGGCTTGCCGGGTTCTCTCTTGACCGTAAAAGCCGAATCCTGATCGACGGCCCAATGCTGACCGGCGTTGCTCTCAGCAGCCTGATCTTCGCCACTTACCGGCTGGCTTCAGCCGCTCAAACCCCACAGAAAGAAAACTGATGAATCGTCGTGAAATGATTGCTGCATCAGCACTTGGGTCATCAGCGGGTGTCGCCATGGCGGCTATCGAGCCACAACCGGCGGCTGCGCAGGAGAAGAAAAAGATGAAAGTTGCCGCCCTTTGTTCGAACTATCATTACCTCTCGCATTCCTACCATATCGTTGGCCGATTCCTTGACGGGTTCCCGCTTTACGACGCGCACGACACCTTCCACAACCCGGCCGAAAAGTTCGAAATCGCTTCGATTTATATCGAACAGACACCGGCCGAGACCGACCTTGGCGTGGGCATTGCCAAACGGCACGGTATCCCGCAGTTTGAAAACATCACCAAAGCCCTTTGCCTGGGCGGAGATAAGCTGGCTGTTGACGCCGTCCTGCTGATCGCTGAACATGGCAAATATCCGATTAACGCCAAATACCAAACGCTTTACCCCCGATTCGACTACTTCCGCGAGGTGGTTGATGTCTTCAAGGCAAGTGGCCGTTCCGTGCCGGTTTTTAACGACAAGCACCTTTCTTACGACCGCAAAAAAGCTGACCAGATGGTCGCCTGGGGCCGCGAGCTGAAGTTTCCGATGATGGCCGGCTCAAGCCTGCCAATCACCTGGCGGCAGCCATCTGTCGAAATTCCTCTGAATTCTGAAATTGAAGACGTGCTGGTGCTTTCGCGAGGCGAGATCGAAATCTTTGGCTTTCATGCACTTGAGACACTTCAGGCATTTGTGGAAAGGCGAAACCTTGGTGGTAAGCCACAGGGTGTTCGTGCCGTGAAGTGCCTGACGGGCGACTCCGTCTGGAAGGCGGCTGAACAGGGTCGATGGTCTATGGATCTGCTGCTGCAGGCCGCCCGGCGAAGCCACAGCCGCAATGTCGGCAGCCCCCGGCAATGCTGCGGCGAATTCAGCCCGCCACCGAACCGGCCGACTTTCCTGAAAACCCCGATTTATTTCGAAGTGGAATACACCGATGGATTTATCGGAAAGATAGTCATAGCCAATGGTTATGTTGACGACACGACGATCGCTCTGAAGCTCCGCGGACAAAAGGAAGTGGTCTCAACCAACGTCTATCTGCCAGCCCCGCCGGGTGCCAGCTTCTTCAATCCACTGGTCCTGCGGATTGAGGACTTTTTCTTGAGCGGCAAGTTGCCCTACCCCGTTGAGCGAACGCAACTTACTGGAGGCGTTCTTGATGCCCTGCTCGATAGCCGCTTTGCAGGTAATGTAAGGGTTGCCACGCCCGACCTTGAGAATCTGGCCTATCAGGCACCGGCCGATTCCGGATTTATCCGCACGCCTTGGCCGGCGCCTTAACTGGCATGGCAGAAAATTGGCAAATCTGTTAGAAGATAAGTGTATGACAGTTCGCCCATTCCGACGGGATTCCGGATCAGGTTTCAGAGATTGATGAGCAACCCCGACAAAAGCGGCAAATCGAATCAGCCCCAGCCTGTGCGTCAGGGCCATGAAGGCTCGCGGCGAGAGTCGCTGGAATCGTTCATCGTCGCCTTCATCATCGCTTATGTCGTAAAGTCATTTGCATTTGAAGCTTTTGTGATTCCAACCGGTTCAATGGCCCCCACCCTCATGGGCCAGCATAAAGACTATAACTGCCCGCAGTGCGGCTTTCTCTATGCCGTGAGCGCGTCTGACGGCCACGGCGCTTCACAGATTGCCTATGGCACTTGTGTCAACTGTCGTTACACCACGGAAATTCTGGATAACCCGGTTTACAGCGGCGACCGCATTCTGGTGCTGAAAACCCTGTTCGACATTCCGGCTCGATTCGGCGGTGGGCCGCCCAGGCGATGGGATGTCACCGTTTTTAAGTATCCGGAAGAGCCTGAAACAAACTATATCAAGCGTCTGGTGGGCCTTCCGGGCGAAGAATTACGTATTGAGCGGGGTGATATTTACACCCGCAGCCTGAATTCCACCGAACCGTTTAAAATGGCGAGAAAACCGCTGGATCATCAGCAGGCGATGCAGGTTCTGGTGAACGACGATGCACACCGCCCTGCCCTTTTGAAAGACGACAAACGCTGGAACCACTGGCGTAGTGACGAAGGCGGCTGGAAAGCCGGTGCCGATGGCCTTTACGAGGCCACATCCACAGGCGGTAACTGGCTTGACATGCGGTATGAACATCGGATGCCATCGCCCGACCAGTGGCGAGACATCACGACCAGTCGCCCCCTGAAGGTTCAGCCGCGATCATCATTGATCACCGATTATTATTCATATAATACTTATCTGACACGTGATTCCTATGATAAACAGTCGTGGTTTCAGCCGCACTGGGTGGGCGATCTTTCGGTTGAGATGCTCCTTCAGGTTGACAAGCCAACCGGCGAGTTTCGGATTGAACTGGTAGAAGCCGGAGTGGCAAACCAGTTTGTGGTTGATCTGGCCACAGGCATGGGCCGGATGATTCGCGGTGGCAAGCAACTGGCCGAGGCCAAAACCCCGATTCGCGAAGGCGGCCGGTTCAAGCTGCGGTTTGCGAATGTTGACAACCGTCTGACACTCTGGATCAATCACCTCACCCCTTTTGGCGATGGCGTGGAATACGAGCCTGATGCCGCTGAAAACAAAGGCCCGCAGGCAGCCGACCTGAAACCGGTGGGCGTTGCCGTGAAAGACGGCAAAGTGAGCGTGAGCCGGCTGAAACTGACAAGAGACATTTATTATAGCGTTTTTCCGGGCGGGTTTGACTATGGCGAGAATCTATGGAGTGCAGCCATTGTTGACAGTTCTGCATTCTTTGACCTGATTTCTGACCCTGTCAAATTTGGCTCGTTTAACGAGACTCGCCATCAGGATTTCCCGATCGGCACAGGCCGTTATATGATGATGGGTGATAACAGCCCCCTTTCCAAGGACAGCCGTGCCTGGACAACAGCCGACCGCTTTGATGAGACGAGCAAAAGTGGCTGGGACGATACCAACCGACAATCGTGGGAAGTGCCCGAGCGGCTGATTGTGGGCAAGGCGTTCATGGTTTACTGGCCGCACGCCTGGTCGCTGGGCAAGTGGTCGTTTAGGATCAATTTCAGGGGCAAGAAAATCGACTTTCCCTTCTGGCCCAACTTTGAACGGATGAAAGTGATACGCTGACAGACGTCATCGATACGCCAACGATCACGGAGGATCAACACTCATGGGCTTTTTCAGTCGTTCACAATCTGCTGGCCCGGGCCATTCGTCGCAGGGCTCTGATAACAACTCTTCAGTGGCCGACCGTTTCGGTAGCCGGGCCTCTATTCCACAGGGCAAAGCCCTGCTTGAAGTGCGTGACCTGAAAAAATGGTATGGTCGCCGACAAGTGGTTGATGGTGTCAGTTTTGAAGTGCACACCGGCGAAATTGTCGGCCTTCTCGGGCCCAACGGTGCCGGCAAAACCACCAGTTTTCGCATGACCATTGGCCTGATCGACGCCAACGACGGCATGGTGCTTTTTGACGGCCACGATATCACCCACCTGCCCATGTATCAGCGGGCAAGGCTTGGCATGGGCTATCTGCCGCAGGACTCCTCTGTCTTTCGTCAACTTACAGTTGAACAGAACCTGATGGCCATTCTGGAATATCGTGCCGATTTCACCCGCAAGCGGCGTAAAGAACGGCTGGAAGAGCTGCTCGACCAGTTTGGCCTGCAAAAAATTCGTCATACCAACGCAGCCCGCGTCTCGGGTGGCGAACGACGAAGGCTTGAAATTGCCCGTTGCCTGGTGAACGACCCCAAGCTGATCATGCTTGACGAACCCTTCGCCGGTATCGACCCGAAAACCGTCAAAGACATTCAGAAGCAGATTGTTGATCTTGCCCTGAACCACAATATTGGCATTCTGCTGACAGACCACCAGTTCCGTGAAACGCTGGAAGTCTGTAACCGGTCGTATGTGATTCGCGAAGGTCGTGTCTTTGCCTACGGTACGGAAGAAGAAATTTACGCCAATAAGGAAGTTGCCAAATTTTACCTGGGCGAGCACAACGAATCACGCCACAAAGGCCACGGCGAAGGCCCCTCACCCCACGTTGATCGCGCCTCTGCCAGTGCCGAACAGGGTTTTACCGTTCAGGAAGGCAAAGGCCCCATCAGGTTCGATGGCCCCTGAAAGCAGGGCTGATTCATTCTCGTTCGCTGAGCAATCGGGTTCCAGGCGGATGCAATATTCGCCTGAATCATTTCTTTCTTTTACCGCTGTAATTACCGTCAGGCTGCTGTACGGTAAGCCCTGACACCTCTCCCTTACCTGTCAGTTCAAACTGAACATGAAACCCGGGCAGGCCTTCAAACTGAAACTTCAGGCCCTTTTCAGACACCAGCCGATAAACCGGCTGGCCGGGCAGCGACACCTGTAACTGGCGGCCCTGCCGCACGATGCCAAGCACCTGGGTTTGCAGCTCGTATTCACCCACAAGGCTTTGCAAAAAGTTTTCGTCAGCCAGTCGGCTGTCGGCCGCCCGTTTGAATACAATCGGCGGTGTCATCGGTTCCAGATCAATCGAAACCGCCGAAATATCACCGGCGGCATCGGTTTCATATAAAAACCGTTTGTTTTGAAAGGCATCGTCCTCGGGCTTCAGGCCAGTCGGCCGGAACTGGTCGTAATGCCAGTGCTCAAGACCA
>JBJTRR010000723.1:0-5028 GCA_046076185.1 bacterium
CGCGTGAAATGGCAGCGGCGGCAACTTGCCCGCCTGCAGGAGGCTGAACTGATTGCCCGTAACAAGGGCTGGTCTGTGCAGGATGTCAATGCGGCTCTGGGCCGGGTGCGGCTTCCTATGATTCCACAATATTACGATGCCGCTTTTATGATGGATATTCCTTCACGAAGTGCCCAGCCGGCCGACCCTGCTGAAGTACGTCGACTGCTCGAGCCGCTTGTGCTTCTTCCGCCGGAACCAAAGCCGAAATGGCTGGAGGGAACGCCTGCTGCATGGCCACCCAAAGGCTGGGAAACGCGTGAATAAAATTCTCAGGGTTTGTCAGACAAGCCCGGGGATTGGCTTCCAGCTTGTCATCAACTGGCTGATTTCACTTGGCAGGCTTTCGATCACGCGCATCTGACTAACGTCAATCGTACGTTCCAGAATCGAAGCAATCAACTCTTTATTGCCTATGGGAATATCCGCCGGCTCGCCAGCATCGCGGCCCGACCGGCCAATGACTTGCCCCTTCTTTGTGCCGCCACCGTAAATAAACAGCGGCGCCAGACCGCCCCAGTGGTCGCGCCCGCCTTTGGCATTAATCCGTGGTGTCCGGCCCATTTCGCCACAGGCGACCACCATGACTTTGTCTGACAGGCCACGGATTTCCAAATCTTCGACAAGTGCCGAAAGCGCAAAATCCAGCGGCCCGCCCATATAGCCCATGCCTTCGGTCATCGTGGCATTGTTCACATCAGCATGCATGTCCCACACGAAATTCGTGGTTACTGTGACAAAACCTGCACCCCGCTCGCACAGCCGTCGGGCCAGTAGCAGCAGCCGCCCAAGGGTCTTGGCATTATCTGCATAATTTTTATGGTTGTTCCATTTTTTGCTGATGGTTTCGGGCCGAACCAGGGGGGCGGTGTCGTAGCGATCAACAAGCCTGGGCGACTCCCGACTGATATCAAATGCTTCCTCAAGCCCGCCCGCCAGAAGCCTGAAGGCCTGGTCTCGCATCTGGTCAACACCCGACAAGTGGTCGAGAGAGTTCTTTATTCTGTCAAACTCGCTGGAAATCAGCCGGCGAGACTCCAGTCGCTCACGCGGGACATTCACCGTCAGTTGCTTCAGGTCGCCACCGGCACCGGCCGGATCAAACGGGGCAAAGCCGGGATTAAGGGGCCCTGTTGAGGCAAACCGGCCAAACCCCATCTGCCCCGGTTGTGTTGATGGATCAACCGACTGTGGAAAGAGAAGAACATTACTGGGAATTCCGGTTTCCGGATGAGTTGTGCCAGCTACACGAGAATAAATGGAACCAAGATTTGCGCCGAAACTGTCGCGGCCCACAATCGGCTTGATATCGTGGTTGCCATCGCCCGTACGAAATGACCGGACAACTGTAAATTTATCGGCCACGCCCGCCAGCAGCGGGAAGGAACCGCCAAAATCAATGCCCGGCAATTTGGTTTTGACCGAGCCTGTGGCGCTTCGGATTCCCTCAGGCCTATCCATTTTGGGGTCGAATGTTTCTATCTGGCTCGGGCCACCGTGCAGAAACAGAAAAATGACCGATCGCCCTTTGAGCAGGCTCTCACCCGATGCCCCTGCCAGTTTTCCTGCGGGTGTCAGACCGAGGCCCGCTGCAGCCGAAGCGCCGAATCGGAGAAACGAGCGCCGGCTGCCACGATTGTCATGATCAAAGAAAGTGAACATGGGCGGTGCTCTCTGTCAGAAGTCAGGCGGAGGGGGCTGGTGAATATTCAATATTTCGACAATTCACAGCCGCTTCAATCACTTTTTCACTGGCTCGTAACCCGGCACGGGATTGCCATCAGGGCCCAGCCTGCCAACTGACCACAAGAGCCCCCTGGCTACAATTTCCTGAAAAACGGCATTCTGCATGGTGCTGTTATTATGCCCCAGCGTTGTGGCAAAAACCTTGGCTTTGCCGGCATTATTCAGCCAGATGACTGGATGATCCTTCTTCGTGTCTTCGCCATAGGCCACGGCTAGTGGTGTTGAAGAAGGCCAGAATTTTGTGGCCACATAAAGCTCGTCTTTGGGGTCTGACCATGTCGCCGGTACACCCTTCATGATCGGATGCTCTTTACCGACGGTGCGAATTGTCAGATCACGATTTTTTTCGTGATAAGTGCTTGTGATACCCAGCGTTTCCCGCCAGGCTTCGGTTTTCGCGGCACGATAGCTGTGTGTTGAGCAGTGCAGCATCACCGCTGGCACACCATGCACCAGATGAGCATTGGCAATGGCTTCGACAGATGCCACATCATTCACTTCACCAAAGCATTCATTGTGAACAATGACATCATAGCCCTTCCAGAAATCGGGTTTCTGATAGATGCTCACCTTGTGCTCTCGTGTGGTTCCGCCTTCATGAACCACATCAAAAACCACATTGGCCCGGGCTGAAACAAAATCGGCCACTATTTTTTTCTGGTTTTCATAGTCGTGACAACATCCGCCACAGACCATCAGGGCCTTGATCGGTTTCGTTTCCTGCCCGTTTGCCGTTATGGCCAGGAAGGAAAAAATCAGGGAAAGCAGAATATTTCGGGAGATCATGGTCTGAATCCTCTTTCTTTTCATTTGACCAGTGTCATTTGGCGGCTGGCTTTAATTGCCAGGCCTCGTCAAAAAAGTCGGCGGCCACAATTTTACCGGGCCAAAGCGGGTTTGGCGGTGTGTCGAGATTGACAATCGCCCAGTCTGGCAGTTTCGGCACCTGGCGTGCATTATTCAGGTATGCATATTCACGAAATGTAAAAGAACTGTTCAGCACGACATATTTCTGCGAGGCCAACGGATTCGGGTAAATCAGAATCGGTGCATGGTCGGCTGCTGAATATGACTGAGACCCCACCCGAATCTGGCCGTCGGACATTTTGATCGGCAGGCGGTCGGCCAGCCGGGCAATGATCTTGTTTGACGATGCATCGCCCCAGAGAATCAGGTTTTTGGTGGCCATGTCTTCCGGCGTGACATCGGTGTCGTTCTTGATGGGAGCAATGCCCCGGAAGTGCCTGCGCCAATGCTCCTGGGCCCGCTCCATTTCGGCAATCGACCATGCCTGTATCTTGTCGGATACCGCCTTGCCAGTCGGCCTGACAAAGAGAAAAGCACTCATCAGGGCGTCATCCACCGGGCCCTGCAGGCCCGGCCGTTTGGCCAGTCGTTTTACGGGCGGGCCATCTTTCCAGGTGTCGCCTTCTTTATGGAAGGCTGCCACCCAGCTACGGTCGCTTTGCAGGGGCGGCCCGGCGAGTGAAGTGCCGTCGAGAATCACTTCATGACCTGTGTCAAACGGGCTGTCGCCTGGCCTGAATTCAATTCTCAGGCTTGTCACATTTTTGGTTTCGAGCCGAATTCGGTTATAGCCAGCCTCAATCCGGCCGTGAACCGATGCCTTTTCCCAATGTTCTTTCATGCCAGTGATGGTCATCCAGGCGGCTGTCGGATACCTCAGCGTGTATGTCACGAAACTCATCTCCGTGGGCACGCGGTCACGCCCGGTTTTGACTATCGATGACAGGCGTCGTTCAACTTCGGCTGCTGCTGCGGGCTCATACTTGTGCCCTGTTTTCGGGCCAATGATATGTGTCAGTTCAATGCCGACATTCTTCAGGGCCACAGCCATTATGTCAGCGGCCTGTTTCTGGTTATCAATTTCACCTGAGTAGGCAACAGTCGGGATCATGCGGAAGTTTTCGGCCCAAAGGTTGCAGTCGTACATTCGGAAGAGCTTGGCTTCCCAGGGAGTGGGCTGAACAGCCTCTTTTTGAAAAACCTTGAGAAAATCAGGTGTCTCGCTGAAACCTGCCCCCGGGTTTGCGGCCGCAAAAGCTGTGGGGTAATGGGCGGCAAATTGCCAGGCTGAAGCCCCGCCCATTGAAAAACCGCGGGCCGTTATGCGGTCTTCATCGACGCGATGGCTCAGCCGAAGCTGGTTGAGAGCCTCCCATGCGTCGATCTCGCCAGCAAATTTGGTGGCGTTGCAATATCGGCCATAGGTGTGCAGGACAATTGCATCTTCCGGCGTAAACTGCCCCTTCTGCTCGTGTCTCTGCTTGAGAAAGGCCAGCTCTGATAGCACTTCGCCACGGCCATGAAACCAGAAATCGACTCGATATCGGGCCGGCTTGGCCGGGTCAAAAGAATCAGGCACAACGATTCCAAATGGCTGAATTGAGCCGTCGATTTTTGAACGATAGGCACGCACCACCGGCCCCTTGCTTTTCAGCCAGAGAGGGTTGCCAATCTGCAGGTCTTCCGCCCTGTCCATGCCGTGCTTGAGCATCTGCCGGGCTGTATCAAATTCTTTGACATCAAAAAATTCCTGATATTCAAGTGCATCGTGCACAGCCTTGTAATAAATTTCCACATCAGGCAGATATTTCTGAACGACTTCTTCCTTGTTTTTTGCCAGTTCGTCAAGCTCTTCACGCAGCTTGCGCAAGCCTTCGGTAAGTTCCTGACGCACAGTCGGCGGCACTTCCACACCAAGCTTGGGAATCCGCCTGACGTTAGCGGGGATATTATCGGCCGGGCCATCAGCCCGTGCAGGCAGAATGACAAGGAATGAGCCAAGCAGGCTGAGAATGAAGGGGAGAGAGATGCTTTTCATTATCTTTCAAGGGCTTTCGATCGGGAATTGGTATCCGCTAAAAGGCTCAGGCGAATCAAAGTTCGCCATCAAGCCCGAGCTGGTGGAAATAATGGGTTGTTGAATATTGATTCGCCAGAAGTTCGTCGATTGTCGGCTCGTCGGCCAGTGCCTTGCGAATCACCTTCAGCGTTGCTTCGCGATGCACTTCAAACAGGCCCTGATGGTCAACAGTTTCCTGCTCAAGAACGGCCGGGTCAAGCCACACAGAGTAAATAATTCCCAGATCATTTACCTTATTTTTGGGGATAATGCCTTCTCGCACGGCGTCAAGCACGCCATTGGCGATTGCCGCCTGCACCGTTCCCATCAGAATATTGGTATATTTTGCTGATTTCACGGTGACTTTGCTAACCATC
>JBJTRR010000724.1:0-9132 GCA_046076185.1 bacterium
GTTCGCCCTTCCGCCTGGGTGTGCCAGATTGTCCAGTAGGCCAGCATGGACTCCATTGATTCCTGAATCCAGGCCATTTCCAGAATTCGGCTCAGGCATTGCCGATTATTAGCAAGGGTCAAATAAAAGAGGTTTGAAATCATCTGGTGCATGTGTTTGAGCCGGGCGTTTCGAAAGCCTGTGATCGATTGCCAGCTCTTTGTGATTGGCAGAACAAGTGCACCCAGAAAAAGTGGATTACTGATAAATATTGCCGTTGAGTAAAGTTTGTAAATGAACATTGGCACGCCTGTTATGATGGGCGAGGCGATGGAAAACCGGTCGGAAAGCGGCATGCGCAGTTTGGTGGCCTGTTCAGGCAGGTGCATCTCCAGCTCTCTGAAGGCAACATCTTTGAACATGCGAAGATAGACCCGGTCTGAGCGAATCATTGGGCCAAGGTCGGCACCCTGCCGAAATTTGACAAGCACCAGCAGTCGATTCCAGGCTGCATGGCTTTTCATCTCCTGCCGAAAGCCCTTCCGCCAGTTTCGTGTGGGCCGCATGACCCGACAGAAACCACGGCCATAGACCCGAAGCTCGTCGAAGACCTCAAAATTGGGCTCGTATTTGAGACGAAGATCATTCTTGGTTCGAACCGCGTGCTTAACGGTATCAAGTTCAATCTGCTCAAAATTCGCCCGGTTCAGCGTCTCCTCAAGCTGCCTGATATTGATATCGAGACGACACTGATAATCAGGTGTAAGTTCAATTGACTGTTCGTGTTCCGAAAAATAGGTCTTGTCTGGGTCAAAAGGGTCGTAAAGCTGGCTCATCAGGTCAAAATTGACCAGCAGGTGCACACGTTCCACTTTGGCCATGGCGTCAAAAAGCCGGTACCACTCAAGCCGTTTCGGGTCATTCAGGTCAAACCGGTTGAGCAGAATTCCCATCAGCCGGTTCATGGAAAGAGGCAGAAATCGCTGCTGGCCAGCCAGTTCAACGGTGCTGAGTTCAGCATCTGAATCTTTTGCATCAGGCTGAAGAATCGCTTTGGCTTTTTTGCCATTTTCAAAGAGTTTGTCGAAAAGCATTTTGACGTTTTTTTTCGGAAATGAACCCGGCGGCCCGGAATTGGACTTATTTCCTAAAGACACGATGCTATTATATGTTGCATTCGCCAAGACATCAAAATGCTCTAACGACTGTGCAACCGTGCCAATGGATGACAAGCCGCTTTTTCGCCTGGGGGTGATCGGACTTGGCAAGCTGTGGGAAACGCGGCATCGCCCGGCCCTTGAGCGTCTGAAGAGTCAATTCCGCGTTGTCGCCGTCTATGACCAGGTCAGCGAGCGTGCCCGCCGAACGGCCGACCAGATTCGCTGCCGCCACGCTGAAAATCTTGAATCGCTGATTCAACCCGACCTGATCGACGCGGTTTATATTCTTTCGCCACAATGGTTTGAGATTTATGCGGCCGAATTGGCCGTGCGGCGGGGGCTGCCGGTTTATTATGGTGTGCCGGTTGTGTCGGTTATGCAGGCCACTCAATTACAGCGGCTGATTGCAGAGACGGGCGTCAGGTTCATGCCCGAGTTTGCCCGTCGCTACTATCCGGCGACACAAAAGCTTGACGAGCTTCTGCGAACACGTCTTGGCCGGGTGCGCATGATCATGGGCCACACGCGCATGGCATCGTTCGACCGCTATGGCCTGCCAGGCCCCAACACGCAGAATACACCCGTTTCATTGCGGGTTGACCCAATGTATTACCTGATGGACTGGGTTCGGCATATCGTCGGCGAAAAGCCGGCGACTATGGTTGAAACCGATACATCAACAGGGCTTGCATCAGGCCCCAGATCAGGCGTGAAAGAGGCGGAGTTTTGCTCAATCACGCTGCAGTTCCCGGGTGGGGCCGTTGCACAGATGACTTGCCACAGGCACGACCAGGCTCGCTGGGGCGACATTGCCCGCGTGCCTTCGGGGCCCGGTTTTCAAGTCTTTGCTGAGCGAGGCATGGCCTTTCTTGAAATGCCTGACCTCATACGCTGGTATGACAGCACGGGTTATCATGAAGAGCGGCTGGGAATGTCGGCTTCCATCGGCGAGACTCTTAACCTTGAGTTTTACGACTGGATCAGCGGAGGCCAATACGACGGACCGACCATTAATGATGTTGTGGCCATTAACGAAATTTTTCAGGCCTGCCCCGAGCGATGACACGTCAACCTGAGCCAACCGGCTTTTCATTTAAAGACGCTTCATTGCCGCCCACTCTTAAAAGCTCGTCCTTACTGATCTTTGTCGTTCCGGCGATTGTCGGCCTCTTGTTGATGATTCCGGTCATTCTGAAAAATTCAGCGACTTACGACGAAGTGGCCTATGCCCGGATCGCCTGCGAGTGGTATCGCGGCGAACCGACCAGCGAGATCACCCGAATGGGTTCGCCAGTCAGTTTTTGGAAAGTGCAGTCGCTGCCGGGGCTATTACTACTGGATGCATTGGGCCGCGATGAGCTGATTCAAGACCCACTGAAAAACCTGCCCCGGTTGCTGGTTTGGCTCCGCTTTTCGGCGTTATGGTGCTGGCTTGTGGCGATTGGGGCGACACAGGGCTGGGCACTGTGGCAGTCGGGCAGAAAAGCGGCGTGGCTTTGCGGGTTTTTGTTTGCACTGGGCCCGAATTTCATGGCGCATGCGTCGCTGATCACGATGGAAATGCCGCTGACGGCTTTCTGGACACTCGCCCTGCTCTCGTTTCAGGCCTACACCAAAAATCGCCGATTCAGCTTTCTGGTGGCTTCCGGAATCTTTGCCGGCATGGCATTTTCAATGAAGTTCACCGGGTTTCTTTTGCCATTTTTGATGGCTGCTTTTGTGTTTTTTGATTGTCTGCTAAAGAAGCAAAAATTGCTGGGCTCGCTTCTGGAATCGCTGACAATCGTGGTTTTGTGCGGAAGTTTGCTCATCGCGACAAATCTGGTTATGACCGGATTTGACACAATTCGCCTGAGCGAGCAGTCGGGGCGGCACCCGTGGCTTGAGAATCGCTTTCCGCCCGGTCTGGCCGCATTTCTCAGCCAGGTTCTTGAGACGAATTTTCCGGTTGACTGGGTCGGCTTTATCACGCAGATGAGGCACCAGTCATCAGGCGGCCCGTCTTATCTTTTGGGAAAAATTTCCAGCCAGGGCTGGTGGTATTACTATCCGGTGACAATCGCGGTGAAAGTCCCGCTGGTCATTCTGCTGCTCATGGTCATCAGGGTGTTAAAAACATTTTACAGAGCATCGGCCGGGCTGGAATTGATTCCTTTTGTCTGCCTGGTATTTCTCGTGCTGGCATGTGCCGGCTCGAAGCGAAATTACGGGTTCAGATATCTTTTGCCGCTGGCACCGATGATGATGGTCTGGTTTTCGTCGCTTTTTGATGGGAAAAGGCGAGCCGTCTGGGGTTTACTGGCGGTTGTGGCTCTGGCGATCGAAACATCAGCCACATATCCTTATCCGCTTGTGTTTTTTAATCGTATGGCGGGTGGAACCAACGGTGGTCGGTTGATTCTGGCCGATTCCAACCTTGACTGGGGCCAGGGATTGATTTCATTGCGGGAAATCCAGAAAGACATGCCGGAGTTGAACGATTTGACGCTATACTATTTCGGCGATGCAGATCCGACAGCTTATGGTATCCGGGGCACGACATTTAAAATTGATGCCTCTGACAACTTCGATCAATTGCCGGAAAAACCTGAAAATACAGAGACTCAATTTGTAGGGATCTCCACAAGTCTTCTGAACGGGCCCTGGGGGCCACCGGGTTACTTTAGAGAAATGATGTGGCATAAACCATTACACACAACTTCGGACTGGTCGATTCAGATTTTTCGTGTTTCAAAAATGGATCATCATTAAAAAAAGTTATCTGGTTTTGGTCAGAGGCTTGAACGAGGTTTCAGTGTTCCGACAAATGACGTAAATTCATAAATTGAAATAACTTTCGTAAGTTTGAAGCCATCGGCTGATTGACATTTTGAGCGTTCAGCGATACCGAAAAACGTCAGAAATCCAAGAAAATTAAAGGAGTTGGGTTGACAGAGTCGAATGTTGTCATAAGAATTTAGGTGTAGTCTGAGTGACATCAGACAAATGAACCTGATGCAGGGTTGTCCTGCATTTTCATCCGAATGGCCCTGTGATAAGAGTAGTAACCCATGGCTCGACGTCCGCCGACGCTTCCCGATTCAGAACTTGATGTGCTGAGCGTCCTTTGGGAAAAGAATTCCGGAACGGTTCGTGAAATTCTGGCTGCCTTGCAGAAGCGTGGTCGCAGTTGGTCATATGCCACTGTGGCAACTCTGCTCGACAGACTTGAGCGCAAGAAGTTCATCACCTCGAACAGGGACGAACTGGCTTATGTCTATTCGGCACTGATCAAGCCTGAGCAGGTACGCCTCAAGCGGCTTTCAAGCATTCTTGAAAAGCTGTTTGATAACGATCCTTCCGAACTGATCATGCACCTGATCGAAACTTACCGGATGGAACAGAAAGAAATCGACAAGATCAAGGATGCCCTTGATAAAGGCCAGAGAAAGCGTGGCCGTGCTGCTGCCGCTGAGCCTGAAAAGCCAGCTGCCAAGGCCCCAAAGGCCGCCAAGGCTCCTAAAGCCGCCAAAGCTAAAGCCAAAAAGTGAAATTGTATCAGTGACCGGCTGAAATCGTCACGTTAGAGCTATTGCAAAGCACCCTGGGTTTACCGGGGTGTTTTTTTTGTTAGACTCACAAATGATTTCATGTGAATATCAATTTATGCTTGCAGAAAAGTGTTTTCAATAGGTCTCGGCCGAGATCAACTCTCTGCCCTGCCTTGAGCCAAGAGCCTGCCAGGCTGATTCATTCACACTGTTTCTGATGAACCGCACGCTGCCGTCACAGAAAAGCGAATTCACACCACCCGGGTGATGGCTACGTGCTGTAATATTAAGTGATAAGTTCTGCCAGTCGGCCGCCGATTTGTCGCTGTGTGGCAGGCCGCCGCGACAATCGACCATCGCGCTGTTTGGCGGCCGGCGATGGTTATACATGCTGTGCCCGGGGGCCCCATAGGCCCATTTCACGCCTCGCGTCGGCTGAAAACCAGGTGGCTGTGCCACCAGGCAAAGCCGCTGATAATCGGCGTCGTCTCGAATGGGCGGGCCGTTCCCTGACGTGTTGTCGCCTGTCAGCACAAATCCGCCCAGCCTGTCTGTCGCAAAAGCCGCAGCACTGCTGAATCCTGCAGGTGCACCCAGGATTGATCGCCGGGTTTCACTCACGGCGATTGTCATGGATGTTCCGTCAAGTATCGACGCAATCGTCACCGCCGAGTTTTCATAGAAAATACCGTTCGGCGATGCCATTCCCAGTGGCGGATTCTGCACAACGCTGTATCCACTGCCGACGTTCAATAGGTAATTATGAACACCCCAGGTGCTGCCGCCGACCGTAATTGGCCGTGGAGCGGGGTCGGATGGGCAGAGCAACATGGATGGCTGAGTGACCGACGCCGTCATGTTCACTACCGAGCTGGCTGTCGAATAATCTGGGTCGGGGTTCATGCTGAAATTCATGCTTGCAAAAAGCATCGACTGTTCAATAAATGGCAGAAACTGCGAATAGGCGTTCCAGCAGTGGCCATTGCCAGCCAGATAAGTGTTGATCCGGCCTGGCGGAAAAACACCGTGGGACGACTCGTAATTATGAAACCCAAGCCCGATTTGCTTAAGGTTATTTACACAGTTAATTCGTCGGGCAGCCTCGCGTGACGATTGCACCGCCGGCAGGAGCAGCGAAATTAATATCGCAATAATCGAAATCACGACCAGAAGTTCAATCAGCGTGAAAGCATTCAGAACCGTCTTTTTAGAATAGATCATGGTTGATGGCGTTTCATCGCGGCTTTGGTCAATATGCATCGTCACTGATTGGGCGATGAAAAGTCAAGCGAATCAGAAAGTTGTTTCAGCCAAACCGGCCTTGTCGAAAAATCGGTTTCTGATATTTTCTGAAAAGTATCGTCCCTGAGATTCTTGAACCTTCGCACTCCCACGACCATGGATGGTCAATTCCCGGCTCGGTCAGGCTGACTGATGCCGGAACCTGCGAACAACATGAATCAAAACTTTTTGCGAAGGGGGAGCCTTTCAGATGGCACCACGGCTATGGATGGCCCGGCCAGGCACGGCTTCATTTATCCACAGATACAAGGCAACTCTATCGGCCATTCTGCTCATAAGCCTGGCAACGCTTTCGCTGCCCGCGCAGGATGCCGTTGTGAATAAAGTGACCCTTGAACTTCAAATTCAGGGTATTTCAAAAGAAGGCTGTATTGTCGAAGTTGCTCCGGGCCACCCAGCCTGCAAGTTCAAAAAGGTTCGATACAAGGTCGAAGACTCGCGCGTTCTGCTTCAACCTATTGAGGTGACCAGTCTTTCGATTGATCGCGACTGCTCATTCGCCATCACCATTAAAGAGCCGGGGCTGCCTGAACACACCATTCGCCGGGGCCTTCGCCTGTCGAAACCGGCAGCCGATTCAGCCGAAAAGCCGGAAGTCAAAATCACCTGCCACCTGGCCACTCCATCGCAGGTGCAGCAGGCCCGAAATGAAGGCCTGGAAGATAAGCCCAAGCCTCGCTGAGACAGGTTAAATTTGATCAACCCGCGCCGGAAGGGCTCTCACCCCTCCGGCTTTTTTATTGTAAAGGTATTGGGCTGGTGGCTTTGGCTTCTTCCCAGATCGGCCCGTAAACTGCTTTGTCAAAAGGTGGGCAGCCTGTCACAAATTGCCCTTCCGCATTGTGTTTCGATCGCATCAGTGCCGTGCAATAACTGAAGGTGCGACAAGTGCGCTTGGGGTCGAGCGGTTCGGCAGCCAGTATATTTCTGGCAAAGTCAGGGTGAGAAAGGCTAGCCCGCCCCACACCCACCATCGCAACTTCCTTGTTTCGCACATTTGCGGCCGCCGCATGCGGTAAAAACGCCTGAAGCCAGCTATAGCCTGAACCAATGACACACAACTTCGGAAAGGCCTTCTGAATTTGCGAAGTGGCCCGAAAGTGCCTGGCAACTCCCTCAAGCGGATGCTCGGGCGTCTGGTAAGCATCAACCGGCGAATACTCAAACGGCCTGAGGTAATGCGGGCTGGCGTAAGGGTTTCCCATAGAAACACTCACAACATTCATGCCCTGGTGTTCCAGCCCGGCAATCAGCCGCATTGGCTCTTCAAGATCCATCTCGGCCGGTGCTTCCGCCCGAGTGCCCCAGGTTGTCGTAACCGGCCCATCTGTTCTGACGGCCACGCCATCGCCATTTTCACCCTTCACAAAAGGGATGCCATCGAACACATTAAGTCGTGTGGCCAGAATAAGTTCCGGATGCTCGCCACGAATCCGGCCGACCACGTCGCGAATGAATCGGGTCCGGTTCTCAAAGCTGCCACCAAATTTCCCTGGCCTTTCTCTACCTGCCAGCAGCTCGTTCAGCAGATAGCGGTGGCACTGCTTGATATCAACAAAATCAAACCCGATTCGGTAGGCCAGCGAGGCAGCGTGAACATAAAGATCAATCAGCCGCTCAAGCTCGTCGTCTGTGACGAGTGGTGTGTCGGCCCCGACCTTCACGCCAGCCTTGCGATCCCAAAACGTGAGCGGGTCTAAAAGTGGGTCGCGCTGAACCAGCACCGGCTGCGGCACGCTGTATCGCCCTGAGTGCGTTAACTGTATGCCCACAAGCAGGTTGCTGTCGTTGCCCCATGCCTTGCGATGGGCTGACCGACACACCGAAAGCAACTGTTCAAGACCGCCGGCATGCACTTCATCAAGCACAAGCTGGCGCGTATTGGCCCGGCCTTTGGGGGTGATCGCCGCAGCCTCGCCCCAGATGAGCTTGGCCCCGCCAGCCCCGAACCGCTCGTAACGCCTGATTGTCAGAAGGTCGGGCGAGCCATCAAGCGTTCCATCGCAGCCTTCCATCGGATGAATCACCAGGCGATTGCCAATCGTCCGCCCGCCCACCCGAAGTGGCTCGGCCAGCGGGCTCCAGTCGTCAGTGAAGTCGATGGTAAGGCCACGCTGCCGGGCATCTTCTGCTATGTCGTTAACTGACTTGAATTTAAAGAAGCGTGACAAGCGATTGGCCCTTGATCTGACTTTTTCTGGCATCTCTCAACGAACCTAATCTCCCAATATAACGAAATGGCAAGGCTCGCGGTTAGCCTTCACATAGACCTGATTGAAAAGAATCACATCAACAAGATTAATATCACTAAAAGGTGATCCTTTGGTTTTGAGAAATAATAATACATTGTAAAGTGATTGAAAGTAATAGATTAAATGTTTTAGGGTCTGCTTTTTTAATGAAAAACATCAAGTTTTTTCAAAATAAAGTTGATTAATATAGTGAAGTATGAGAAGTTGATCATCTGTAACAAGTGATCATAATACATCGCATAATTGTGATGTATTTCTGGAAGCAGGCGTGGCCTGAGGAAAAGGAGTCGGTGATGAATCAGAAGACTGGGCGAGCTTTACGGGCTTTTACCTTGATTGAGCTGCTTGTTGTGATTGCGATTATCGCGGTCTTAATCAGCTTGTTATTACCGGCGGTTCAATCCGCACGAGAGGCTGCCCGTCGTGCCCAGTGCATCAACAATCTGAAACAGGATGGCCTGACCATTCACGGCTTTCATGATGTCAATGGTCAATTTCCCTCAAGTATTCGCCCTTCCGGGCTGACCACGGCACCGCGCATTGCCGGAACTCTTCGGCTTCTGCCTTACATGGATCAAAAACCTTTGTATGACAGCTATAATCTGCAAGTGACATGGGGCGATCCCGTGAACTCAACGCTTGTCAAAACCAGACTTTCTGTTTTTACCTGCCCATCTTCGCCGGCTGAATCTGCCAGACTTGACGGTATTCCTGAATTAAGCCCCTGGTCACCAAATGTTGCGGCAATAACAGATTACAGCGGCGTGGCCAATATTGACCCAAGGCTTTTCACGTCTGGTTTACTGACAAAATCCGGTAGCGGAAACGGAATTTTGGAAAAGAATGCCACTGTGACAATCGCTGGCGTGACTGATGGCCTCTCAAACACCATTCTTTTCGCTGAATCTG
>JBJTRR010000725.1:0-5587 GCA_046076185.1 bacterium
CGCTCGGCCAATGCTAATAACAAGCAGGCTTTCGTCGGCCTTAATGGTGGCGTATTTTTCTGTGGAGCCTCATTCAATGGCTCGAAAGATGGGATAACGGTGGATACTTCAAAAGCCACCGGAAAATCGCAATTTATAGCAGATCGGCTTGATTTTGTCGCCGTAGGAAGGACTGATCCCAAAGGTGGTGATGGTGATGATCAGGATAAAGACGACATCGACGCAATTTCTCTCATCGGGCTTGATGAAACAGAATGGAATGTAAGCCGCGTACTTAGCTACAGTTCGGGCGACGATGGTTTTGACGTGACAAATTCTGTCATTTCACTTGATTTTCTGCTGGTTGACAGACCAACAGAAGATGCAATCAACCTGAGCAGTAGCTTTGTGAAGATTCGAAAGGGCCTGACAATCAATCTTGTCGATAATTGTGATAAAGACCGCGAACTATTTGATTTTGAAGTCGATGATGGACCTTCGCGACTTTTGATTACGAAGGGCGCCTACGTCAATTTGAAAGGAAACTGGGGAGGCAAGGGCGACAGGGAGATTCTGGTGTCGAAAGATATGCCGCCCAGCCCCTGTGGCGATGGCCGAATCTTTTACTGTTATAAGGGCAAACTGAGAAAAGGCCCAGCCTTTATTTATGCCCTTTCCGACTGATAGAACTGTATAGCGATCGTATAAAATTGAACTTGTCTAAGGTTCAAAATAAAAGGCCAGGCCCGAGATATCAGGCCTGGCCTCATTTTAGTTTAAGCATGAGATTAAATGAAAATTTGCATTACATTTCATCTGAAATTGAAATTCACTCCCATTTCATGCCGAGTGATTTCACCAGAAAAGCCCATTTATCAGCCGCTTCCTCGATCATTTTGGATGTAGGTTTACCGGCACCGTGGCCAGCGCGGGTTTCAATGCGGATCAGAACCGGATTTTCACCAGCATGTGATTCCTGAAGCCTTGCCGCGAATTTAAACGAATGGGCTGGCACGACGCGGTCGTCGTGATCGGCAGTGGTCACCATGGTTGAGGGATATTTCGTACCGGGCTTCAAGCTATGCAGTGGCGAGTAGGCATAAAGGGCCTTGAATTGCTCGGCATTATCCGAGCTGCCGTAGTCGTCGATCCATGCCCAACCGATCGTAAACTTATGGAAGCGAAGCATATCCATCACACCCACGGCCGGCAGTGCCGCGCCATAAAGGTCGGGCCGCTGAGTCATGCAGGCACCTACCAGCAGGCCGCCGTTCGAGCCACCACCGATTGCAAGCTTTTCGCTCTTGGTGTAGCCATTTTTGATGAGCCATTCGGCCGCGCCGATGAAGTCGTCAAAGACATTCTGCTTGTTGAGCTTCGTGCCACCCTGATGCCAGGCCTCGCCATATTCGCCGCCGCCGCGCAGGTTCGGCAGAGCAAAGATCCCGCCGGCTTCCATCCAGGCCAGATTGGCCGGGCTGAATGTGGGTGTCAGTGAGATGTTAAACCCACCATAGCCATAGAGATAAGTTGGTGTTGCCCCATCCTTTTTCAGTCCCTTTTTATGGGATATGAACATGGGGATGCGTGTGCCGTCTTTTGACGTGTAGAAGACCTGTTCCGTCACGAAATTGGCTGGGTCAAACGCCAGCTTCGGCTGTCGATAGACTGAACTGGTGCCGGCGGCCACGTCATAACGATAAATAGCAGAGGGAGATGTGAACGTGGTGAAAGAGTAGAATGTTTCTTTATCCTTACGGTGACCACCGAAACCGGCGGCCGTGCCCAGACCGGGGAAGTCGACTTCACCAACGGGCTTGCCATCAATGGCGAAAAGCTTGACTTGGCTGCGAGCGTCCTTGAGATACTGGGCAATGAATTTATTGCCCACAAGACTCACGCCATCAAGGGTTTCAGCCGCTTCGGGAATGATTGTCTTCCAGTTGGTGGGCTCGGGGTTAAAAACATCAACGGCAATGACTTTGCCACGAGGGGCGTCTTTGTTCGTACGGAAGAAAAAGTTGGGGCCTTCGTTGTCGATGAACGTGTAATCAGCGTCGAAATTGCCCAGAAAGTGCTGGGGTGGTCGAAGGTCGCGTTTGTAAAGGTCTTTGAAGAGCAGGCGATATTTGTCGTCGGTGCCCTTGCCAATCGTCACGATGAGGAAGCGACCATCGTCGGTCTGGGCGGCACTGGCCCGCCAGTCCTTGTTTTCCGTGTCTTCCCAGATTAAAGCATCTTCTGACTGGGGCGTGCCGACACGGTGAAAATAGACCTTCTGAAAATAGTTCGACTCAGTCAGGTTCTGCCCAGGCTTTGGCTCGGGGTATCGGCCATAATAAAAGCCGTTGTTTTCTTTATTCCATGCGGCCCCGGAGAATTTGATCCATTTCAGTTCGTCATCAAGGTCTTTGCCAGTGGCCACTTCGCGAATTTTCCAGCGATTCCAGTCGCTTCCGGCCTCAGCAATGCCATAGGCGAGAAATTTGCCGTCCTTGCTCACGGAAACGCCGGCCAGGGCCACGGTGCCATCTTTTGACATGGCATTGGGGTCGATTAGGACTTTGGGGGCGGCGTCAAGTGACTCTGCCCAGTAAAGGACTGACTGATTTTGCAGGCCATCGTTGCGGGTGAAAAAATAGCGGCCGCCTTCTTCGAACGGAACGCCAAATTTTTCGTAGTTCCAGAGTTCGGTCAGGCGTTTGGCGATTTTGGCACGCTCGGTGACATTTTCCAGATAGCCAAATGTGATTTTATTCTGTGCTTCGACCCAAGCCTTGGTTTCGGCGGAGTTATCGTCTTCAAGCCACGAGTAGGGGTCGGCCACCTTGGTGCCATGATAATCGTGAACGGTGTCGGCTTTGCGAGTTTCAGGATACATCTTCTTCAAAGCACCATTCTGGGCTGTTGCGGCCGGTTGAGGCCCAATAAAAGTGAGGCCGAGGGCGAAAATGGCCCCAGCGTGGAAAAACCGTTGAGAAATAGACAAGGTAATCACTCCGTTTCTGGATGTCGTTACCGGCGAAATACTGGCCTGCGAAAGTTCGATGAAGTCAGTTTATTCCTTCGTGAATGAAAAATAAAGGACTTGAGCGAGCAGATTTCTGACATGGCACGCATTGCTGTTGGTGGAATCTGTACCAATCGCTTTAAAAATTGAACTGTAATCATGAAATTATGACAGACGACCTGCGAATTGGTGATTCCATAAATTATTTCATCAGGAAAACTTTGTAATTTCCAATAAAGATTGCAATAATTCAAACTAACAGTCAATTTGCATTCTGGCGAACTCAAATGAAAACAAGCAATCGGTTTCAATTGTTATTTCTCTCAGGCATGGCAGGAATGGCTGCCTTGATAAATTGCAATTTAGCTGAAGCTGCGGATTATTTGCCGAACGATGTGATTTCAGTCGAGGACGCCTCGGAAACGGCCAGGCGATTTCACCAGGGTAACCAGTGGATCTGGGCTGGTTCGCAGATGATTTCAATTACGATTCCCCTGCTCGTTTTATTATCGCCGGTGAATAGCTGGATCGAGAGGCGGGCCTTTGCGATAGGGATGGGTTATCGTGTGCCAGCGATTGTATTTTATGTTGCAATGCTGCTGGTTTTCAGCTTTCTGCTCAGGCTGCCGTGGAGCTTCGGTTTTGGCTTTGTCCGGCTGAAATATTATGGCCTGGCAACCCACAGTGGCCTGGCTTGGCTGGCTGATGCGCTAAAATCGCTGGTGGTGATGATGGCGATTCAGGGGTTGATTGCGGCAATCTTGTGGGGGTTTCTCGTGCCAAGATTTCCACGAAGCTGGTGGATTTTCACGGCGACGGGCACTTTGCCATTTCTCATTGCCGGCGTGTTTCTGATGCCGTTGGTGATCGACCCCCTGTTCAACAAATTCGGGCCAATGGCAGACAAAAAGCTGGAAAGCGAAATTCTTGAACTGGCTGGAAAGACAGGTGTCGGGCAGTCGCGCGTTTTTGAAGTTGACAAAAGCCGCCAGACCAAAGCCGTGAATGCTTATGTAACCGGTATGTTCGGGTCAAAACGGATCGTATTATGGGATACGCTTTTAAAGGCCATGCATTCGCGGGAAGTCAAGTCGGTTGTGGCCCATGAACTGGGTCATTACGTGTTGGGCCATGTGCGGTTGGGCGTACTGATTGGCTCGGTATCGGCTTTTGGAGGAATGTTTGTGCTCAATATGGTATTCGGATGGATCATTCTAAGATGGGATGACAGGTTGGGAATCCAATCGATTGCCAGCCTGAAGGCGATACCGCTTTTCGTTCTTCTTGCTAATGCAGGTGATCTTGCAACTGCACCACTATCTAATGCAATTAGTCGCCATATGGAACATGAAGCCGACCGCTTTGCGCTTGAACTGACACATGACCCGGCCGCTTTTTCCAAAGCCTTTCTGACACTTCAGAAAGAAAATCTTTCGGTGCCGTTTCCCGGCTGGTTTTACCGGACCTGGCGGGCGACACATCCGCCGATTGGCGAGCGGATTAAATTTGCGAATGAATACCGGCCATGGCTAGAAGGAAAGCCGGGGCGGTACATTCCATGAATCGGCCTTGAGAGGAATGGCGATTGGGGTGATAATGCCACACGTGCGGGATGCAAACGGCTGACTAATCAGGGATTGAGCGACTTTCAAGCAAGGACGGGCAATGACAGTCCAGAAGATGCGATGGTTTGTGACGCGTCGTCCGCTGCCGGTGATAGGCTTCTGGCTGGTGCTCACGGCGGTTCTGGTCGCCATTTCACCCGACTTGACAAGACTGGCGGCGGAAGGCCAGGCAAACCTCCTGCCAAATTTATCGGAAAGTGCGGTAGCCGCAGCACTTGTGCGCGAAACCTGGCCTGATCAGTCGTATCAGTGCACGCTGGTTCTGGGTTTGCAAAGGGTGGCCGGACTAACCGAAAAAGACAAGCAATTTTCAAAAAAAGTTGGCGAAGCGATCGAAAAAGCGGCAGACCGTCCAAAAGAAGTGCTGCGAGTGATGGGGCCTGATTCCAGGCCCGAGATTTCCACAAGGCTACTATCGGCAGACGGAACAACCCAACTTCTTGTATTCCCATTAGATACATCATTTGTTGAACCACGCACAAACGACCTAATCACCTGGGTTCAGAGAACGATTAATACGGTCGCCGGGCGACCGCCAGCGGGTCTTGAACCACTTTGGACAGGCGACGCCCTGATCGGCCGCGAGTATATGAACGATGTGCAGCGATCGCTTGACCGGGCGGCCATCATCACCGTTGGCCTGTTGCTCATCGTCCTGCTGGCAGTCTATCGATCGTTTTTACTGGCAATGATTCCTCTCCTGAGTATAGGAGTGGGGCTGGCTGTTTCTCGCAGTGCTCTGGCCTGGATGACGGTGAGCGGCTGGGAGATTTCGCCGCTGGTTGAACTTTTTCTGGTTGTGATTCTTTTTGGCAGCGGCACCGATTTCTGCCTGCTGCTATCCTGGCGATATGGCGAGCATTTTAATCCTGACGCACCCGAGCGATCGATGAGAGTCGCGCTGAGGCGGGCCCTTGAGCCACTGGTGACCAGTGCCGGCACGGTGATCATAGGGCTTTTGCTGATGGGCACC